>JBBQXY010000018.1:0-52608 GCA_038209195.1 Ktedonobacterales bacterium
CAGTGTCGTCAGAAAGGTATCAAGATCTATCATGTTAGCTCCTTTTCTTCGAAAAGTTCTGGATATGCTAACTATAGGTTCCTTTTACCTTTCTTTTCAAACTCTTCCTCTCTTTTCTAATTCACACCAAACGTTTAAGACAGATGCCATGCTTATGCCAACCAAGACTGACAAGTCATAGGTTTAAGGAGAAAGATGTATGAGGGTGAGCATTCCCGACGACTACCAGGACGCTGTGCGAAGCCTCGACTGCTTCGGCAAGCTCAAAGGACAGCAAGTAACAATCTATCGCGATACCCTGAAAGATATTGAAGCACTGGGCGAACGGTTGCGGGACGCAGAAGCCCTCGTACTGATTCGCGAGCGTACCGCGATCACTGCATTGTTGCTTGGTTTACTGCCACATCTGAAGCTCATTAGCCAGACGGGCAAGGGAATTGCTCATATCGATCTTGCAGCGTGTACCCGTCATGGTGTCGCGGTCGCGGCTGGCACCGGCTCTCCCTACGCCCCGGCTGAACTGACGTGGGGACTGGTGCTGGCAGCAATGCGGCACATCCCTCAAGAGGTCGCGCATATGAAGATGGGGCAATGGCAATCTACCCTGGGGCTTGGCTTACGAGGCCGCACGCTAGGTATATTCGGGTATGGAAAGATCGGTAGCCTGGTGGCGGGCTATGGGCGCGCTTTCGGGATGAACGTACTGGTGTGGGGAAGGAGTAGCTCGCTCGCCCGAGCCGAGGCCGATGGCTTTGCAACTGCCATCAGTCACACTGCATTATTTCGGGATGCCGATGTCCTTTGCCTCCATCTCAAGCTGGTTGAGGAAACTCGTAGCATCGTCACCGCTGACGATCTGGCACAGATGAAACCGTCAGCCCTGCTGGTCAATACCAGCCGAGCCGAGTTGATTGCCTTCGGTGCGTTAGAGGCTGCCCTGCGCGCAGGTCGTCCAGGGGCCGCTGCCCTCGATGTATATGAAAACGAGCCCGTAACGGACCATCCCTTGTTGCACTTGGACAATGTCATCTGCACTCCACATCTGGGTTATGTCGAGAAGGACAGTTACGAACGCTATTTTGAGACAGCTTTCGATCAGGTGCTCGCCTTTGCGGCTGGAAAACCGATCAACATCATCAATCCACAGGTGCTTTCTTAAGGAAGAAAAGAGAGAAGATACAAAAATGAGGATGAATCATCTCCCATTTTCGCATCTTCTCTCTGTTGCTAAAAACCGTGGTTGACTAGAATGGACGCGCCGCTCGATGAGAGGCAACGAGTGAGGCGTACCAGTGACCACTGTCTTTGATGATGCGGCGCTGGGTGGGATAATCCACATAAACCAGGCCGAAGCGTTTGCGGTAGCCCTCAGACCACTCAAAATTGTCCAGGAAAGACCACACGACGTACCCTTTGATGGGTACACCCTGGCGTATGACCTCGGCAACCATCTGAATGTGTCCCCGCAGGTAGTCGATGCGCTGCTGGTCATGAATGGTGCCATTGCCATCCCACTGATCATCGAAGGCGGCACCACTTTCGGTGACGACCAGAGCTTTCGGGCCGTACTCGCGGTGAATGCGCATCAGGATGTTGCCGAGGCCATCGGGAAAGATTTCCCAGCCCATTTCAGTGTAGCCAGCACCGGGGATGTGCTCAACAGCTTCATACCCGTCAGCGGATATTGTGTTTGCTACGTCGGTCGTGCTGGTCGCGGTATCGGTATGGCTGCGCACGAGCATACGTGAGTAGTAGTTGACACCGAGAAAGTCGATGGGAGTGGAAATGAGAGCAAAATCTCCTTCTTGGATTGGTGGAGGAGCGACGCCAAGATTAGCAAAAAGGTCTTCAGGATAGTGTCCACGGAAGACAGGGTCGAGGAACCAGCGATTGCGAAAAGTATCGGCCTGTTTCACTGCGAGCAGCGTCTCGGGACGAGTATCGGCGGCATAAACAGGATAAAAGTCAATTGCGATGCCCACCTGCGCCTCAGGAGAGAGGTGTTCGCGCAGACGCGGCACAGCGAGACCGTGTGAGAGCAGAATATGGTGGCCGACATTCACCGCCAATTGTTTGTCGCGAAGACCAGGGGCATGGATGCCCAAGGCATAACCAAGGTAGGCACTACACCAGGGCTCGTTGTGCGTGAGCCACCAGGCAATGCGATCTCCTAAACGATGGGCCACCACCGAGGCATAGTCGGCAAAAGCATACGCTGTATCGCGGTTCAACCAGCCGCCGCGCTCCTGCAAAGCCATCGGCAAATCCCAGTGATAGAGTGTGGCCAGCGGACGAATGCCGCGTGCAAGCAAGGCATCTACCAGGCGGTCATAAAAATCCAGGCCGCGCTCATTGACCGCACCAGTACCCTGTGGCAGGATACGCGGCCAGGAGAGCGAAAAGCGATAGGTGCTCAAGTTGAGTTCAGCCATGAGCGCAACATCTTCTTCCATGCGGTGATAGTGATCAGCCGCAATCTCGCCCGTCTGGCCCTGGTAGGTAGTGCCGGGTAGCGCAGCGAAGCGGTCCCACACAGAGGGAACGCGCCCGTCTTCATGTACCGCTCCCTCTATCTGGTAGGCTGAAGTAGCAGCCCCCCAGAGGAAATCGGGTGGGAAGGCAGTAGTCGTTGCTGCTAACTGCGTATCTATACGGGTTCTTGCTAAGGATGCTGGATCATTGGTAATGCTCATTGAGCCTCCTCTTTCTTGCTATACAGAAAACAGTGCGTCCAGTGCCCATTACCCAGATCGGAACGTGCAGGGCGGGACTGACTACATACTGGCATAGCAGAGGGACAGCGTGGATGAAACCGACATCCACCCGGCGGATTAATCAGACTTGGCGGCTCTCCTCGTAGAGGTGAGATTGTCTCACTTGTGTCTCCCTGCTCCTTCGCGCCATTTCCCTTCTTTATAACACCTTCTTCTCCCTTGTGTCTATGTCCCATTGTAGCGGGGTCGGGTGCCGCCGAAAGCAACAATTGCGTATAGGGATGGCGCGGTTGCTGAATCACCTCTTCGGTTGGTCCGCCCTCGACCATCTGACCAGCGTACATTACCAGCGTCTCCTCCGCGAAATAGCGAGCACTGGCTATATCGTGCGTAATGAAGAGAAAGGCCAGTTCGTCCTCTTCCTTGAGGCGCAACAGCAGATTCAGCATGTCGAGGCGAATAGATACATCCAACATAGAGACTGGCTCGTCCGCCAGAATGACCGAGGGGCGAACCGCGAGTGCGCGTGCGATGGCGATGCGTTGTCGTTGCCCCCCACTGAGTTGATGGGGAAATTTATCGATAAACTGCTCGGCTGGGGTCAGGCTCACTCGCTCAAGTAGAGCAATAATCTGTTGGCGTTCATCGGCGGCATTGCGCACGTATCCGTGCAAGCGCAACGAACGCCCCAAGTGATAGCGCACATTATGTACAGGGTTCAGTGACGAAAACGGGTCCTGAAAAATGTACTGTACGTGGCTTCGGTAGGCGCGCATTCCACCTAGCCCTTTTGCTACGGGAACGCCTTTGAAGCGCAGAGAGCCATTTGTCAGCCCATAAAGACGCATCAACAAGCGCGCAACCGTTGTCTTACCACTGCCGCTTTCTCCTACCAATGCTGTTGCCTTCCCCGGATACAGAGCCAGCGAGGTGTCTTCTACAGCATGTACCGCACGCATCGGCCCAAACCAGCGTATCGCGCGCAAAGGGAAATCTTTCTTCAGATGCAAAGCTTCCAGGATTGGCTCACCTACAGGCTTCACCACCTCGTTGGGTACAATCGTTGAAGGCCCCTGCCCGATTGGTGCCTTCGCCTGATCGTCCAGTGCCGCATCACTGATCACAACACGGCTTGCCTTGGCCTGATAGTCATCCATTGTGCTCTACACCTCCTTCCGTTTCTATAAAGGCCAGTTCAGGAACGTTCTCCGTACC
Organism: Ktedonobacterales bacterium; assembly: GCA_038209195.1. Taxonomy (GTDB): domain Bacteria; phylum Chloroflexota; class Ktedonobacteria; order Ktedonobacterales; family Ktedonobacteraceae; genus JBBQXY01. The sequence goes on from JBBQXY010000018.1 coordinate 3,930, forward strand.
CGCGCCCAAATGTTCCGCGTTATACATATGACACGCCACCTGGCCTTTCTGCGAGCGCGGCAACACGACGCCATCGCCTATTTTTCCCTCTAGTGCTAGACTTTGCAAAGAAATTTTTGACCGCTTATCTAGCGGCACTGCTAGCACTGGTACGCTCTCGCTGCATGCCTCAAAGGAATATGAGCAACGCGGACGAAACGCACAACCGGATGGTACGTCGCGCAAATCGGGTGGGGAGCCAGGTATGCCGCTCATTCTTCTCTTTGGACCATGCAGCGATGGAAACGAGTTCAGCAGACCATGGGTATACGGATGCCGTGGTTGGTGATAGAGTTCCTGCCATGGAGCAGTCTCAACAATGCGACCAGCGTACATAATCGCCACTTGGTCAGCAATTTCCAACAAAAGCGAAAGATCATGCGTAATGAAAATGACCGCAAAATCCAAATGCTCGCGTAAAGCCATCAACTCCACCAGGATATCGCGCTGCACCACCACGTCAAGAGCCGTTGTAGGCTCATCCATGATGATGATCCCTGGATTGAGTGCCAAAGCGATGGCGATGATCGCACGTTGGCGCATGCCGCCACTCAGTTCGTGCGGATAGCTACGCAGGCGATCAGGGGTAATGCCCACGAGTTGGAGCAATGCCAGGGCGCGTTGGTGCCGTGCTTCAGCACTCATGGAAGGCGTATGCGCCTCCAATACGTCAGTAATTTGCTTCTCGAGGCGCATCACAGGATTGAGAGCATTCATAGCGCTCTGGAAAACAATGGCCAGTTCCTGCCAACGAAATGTTTTCAACTCAGCAGGTGATAGAGCCAGCACATTGATCGCAGAGTAAACATCACTCTTCCCCATCGCCTTACGCTTCAGCCAGGGAAGGTGCATGCCTTTCTGCGCCTCCATCTCTGTCACAAATGATCTGTCGCTCTTGGGATAATACCAGATCTCGCCTTCGCTTACTTTGGCGGGAGCGCGTAGCAGCCGCGTGATGGCGTAGGCCAGCGTCGATTTCCCACTGCCACTCTCGCCCGCCAGTCCCAATATCTGCCCCCGATGCAGGGTAAAGCTCACATCGTTGACGGCATGAACTGGTGTACTGCCTGTCTCATAGTCCACATGGAGATGTTTTACCTCCAACAACACGCTACGTTCCTGCACGGAGCTATCCGCAAAACGCTCGGCAACATTGGGCCTCATCATCGCGTTACCACCTTTTTCTTGCCTGACAACCACCTAGTGCTCCGTGGACGTTCAGCACGCAGACGTGGATTAGCCAGTTCGTCAATGCCGAAATTGATAAATGTTAAGCCGGCGCACAGCACCGCTACGCATAAGCCCGCCGGCACAAATTGCCACCATTTCCCTACGATCAGTGCCGCGTTAATCTGCGCCCAGTACAATATGACACCCCAGCTTGCCTGAGATGTATTACCAAGCCCAAGAAACTCCAGTGCCACCTCGGCACCCACCGCGTAAACAAAGGTGCCGACAAAGGTAGAAGCCACCAATGCCGACTCATTGGGCAGTATTTCAGCAAAGATAATGCGTAGAGAGCTTTCACCAGAGGCGCGGGCGGCTGTCACAAACTCGCGTTCTTTCAATGAAAGCGTCTGCGCACGTAAGACGCGTGCTCCATAGCTCCAAGACGTAAAGAGCAAGACCAGTGCGATCACAAACTCATTTTTGTTCGCGCCGTTTTCACTGGCTAAAGAAGCAAGCACAATGGTCAAGGGCAGACCCGGCAAGACCAGGAACACGTTAATCAGCAGCGAGAGCAACTCATCAATAAGCCCACCAAAGTAGGCGGAGCTCAGGCCGAATATCACTTGCAAAATAGTAGAGCCGATAGCCGCGACAAAGCCCACCAATAACGTGATGCGTGCTCCATACACGATCTGGGCAAACATATCCTGGCCCAGACCTGTTGTGCCTAAGATATGCGCGGGCGACGGCGGAAGTGAACCAGTAACGATACTGGCATTGGGATCATAGGATGTCAGCAGTGGTGCCGCCACTGCTATGAGCACAAAAAAGGCCACAACTCCTACACCAATGGCGATTTTTGCGTTGGACGTTAGGATACGGATGATGCCAATCCCACGTCCTTTTGCTCCGTCCAGAATAGTAGAGGTTTCGATTGAACGACCTGCCGCATTGGTTACTTGCATCCTTTAATTCCTCCCCTGTCGCACACGAGGATCAAGGAAAGAGTAAACCAGGTCTGAGAGGAAATTCGCGATGAGCACCGCAAGAGCGATCACCAGGAAACATCCTTCAACCAGGGCATAATCGTTGCCCTGCACACCCTTATATAAGGCGAAGCCAATTCCGGGATAATTGAAAACGATTTCCGTGAGCAGAGAGCCGCTGACTACCAGACCCAATGAGATAGAGAAGCTCGTTACACTGGGTAAAATCGCGTTGCGGGCCGCGTATTGAAACATGACCCGTCTTTCAGACAGTCCTTTGGCTTGCGCCATCAGTACGTAATCTTCTGAAAGCGTCGTGACCATCGTATTGCGCATCGTCAGTACCCAGCCAGCCAGCGTACCAATGACCAGCGTTATAACCGGAAGCAGGGCATGTTGCGCGACGCTGCCTATGAAATCCATACTCCAGCCAGGAGTTACGTTGAAAACATCATAGCCACTATCGGTGGGGAACCAGTTCTGGTTAACGCCAAACACGTAAATCAGTCCCAGGGCCATCCAGAAATACGGCACAGCGGAAAGAAAAGTGAGCAGCGGCGGTACCACCGTATCGTACCAAGAGCCACGGCGCCATGCGGTCAACATGCCGACGAGTGTGCCAATCAGAAAGCTCAGAAAGAGCGAAACTCCGACCAGGCCAATAGTCCAGGGTAAGCTTTGACGCAGGATATCAATGACCTGCGAGGGAAATTGTGAGGTCGCAATGCCCAGATTACCATGCGCCAGGCCGTTCAGATAATCGAAGTATTGCTTCCAAATAGGTACTTGTGGGTTCACACCAAATTCTGCCCTGATTGCTTCGATCTGTGCGCGTGTCACCTGCTGGGTCTGGAGCTTTGCGATGTATGCTTCGGCTGGATCACCCGGCATTAAGCGCGGAATGATGAAATTGAACGTTATCGCAGCCCACAATGCAATTAGGTAGAAGCCCACGCGCCTCAAGAGATAGCGCATTATTCTTTATCTCCTCTGCTGTAAGGTACAAAGAGGCATTCCACATGGTGCATGGATGGGTAGTGCTGACCCTTGAGGAAGCCTGTGTAGCAATGATGGATATCGGCCTTCCCTCCCTCCTTCCGAGGGAAAAGTAGGGCGCGATTTATCGCCGCCACCGCCGATTTATCGGCCCGTCCTCGCCAATCCCCCCAAAGGATGGAGAGCCTATCGGCCTTCCCTCCCTCTCCCAAGATTGTGAGAGAGAGGGAAGAGGGGGCATACGAGTAGTTTATGCTGCGATTAGGAGGCTGGCGTCAAATGAAGTATGACGTTCTCGGCATCGGGCATATTGTAAGGGGCACCTGAATCGTACGGATTGCTGGCATTGGGCCAACCCGTCCAGTTCTTGGTGGTGTATTCATCCCAGTAGACGTTGACGGTCAACGGAAGAACGGGTAGTTGAGTTACCATGATATCCTCGATACCCGCCATGGCCTGCTTTTGAGCATTGGGGTCGCTTGACTCTTCGTACTGCGCGAACAGCTTATCCGTCTGAGCAGAAAAGCCATTACTGCTTGATGCATCCCAGCGCTCGAAGTTGGTGCCGACGACCGCCTGTCCCTTTGTCGCCGAATTAGCACTGCTCAGCATTGCCTGATAGGCGTAGTACGGCGTAGGGCCGCTATTCGTCCAACTGATTGCGGCATCATAATTACCAGTCGAGATAGCGGTGTAGTACGGTGTATAGCCGCTCTCCGAGTTGATCGTTGCCTTGATGCCAGCAGCATTGAGGTCATTCACGATAAACTGCACGTCCTGGTCCCAGTCGCTCCACCCATTGACTACATCAACGGTCATGCTGAATTCTTTCCCACTGGCGTCGCGATAGAAGCCATCGCTACCCTTAGTGTAACCAGCCTGTTGCAGGTAGTTGCCAGCCTGACTAGTGCTATAGGGGAATTGCAAACTAGCATACTGCGCAGGAATCCAGCTCGTTAGCGTAGGGACGATGACACCGGTTGGATTGGCAACCGAGGCATATTTAGCCACGCCCTGCGGCAATTGGTTGCGATTAATTGCTGCATTGATCGCTTTACGCACCAGGAGATTATTGAAGGGGGCCTTTTGCAGGTTCATGTAGAACATCACCGTGTTACTGGCTGCAAACCACGTTTGATTATGCTGTGGGTCCTTCCCAGTATACAGTGGATCGTAGTCGGGATTCCAACCAGTACCCATCCAGTCCAACTTGCCCTGCAGCATATCGGTAATGGCCGTCGTGTTGTCCTTGATAGAGGGAACTTGGATCGTTTGCACCTGTGGCTTTGTCCCCCAGTATCCTGGGTTTCTCACATAGGTAACGAGGTTCGGGTCAAAATGGCTGAGTTTGTAGGGGCCAGTACCAATTGGGTTGTTGTCGTTGGCAAACTTAGCCGGGTCACTACTGAGGCTAGCCCAGATATGCTGAGGCACAATGTAAACCTGGCTTCCAAGATGGAAAAGCGCAGTGCTATCTGCATGTTGCAGCGTGAAAACCACGGTACTACTGTCAGAGGCAACAACGCTCTTGATAAGCGGCAATACGCCGTTCTGATCGAGCGCGGGATGCGCCTTCATCAGGCCAAAAGTGAACGTAACATCTGCGCTGGTAAGAGCCTGCCCGTCACTCCATTTCACCCCAGGGCGAATGGTGAAGGTCAATTGCGTCAGGTCATTGGAATACGAATAGCTAGAGGCCAACCAAGGCGTCGTCTGACCGTTATAGAGGTTGGTGAAGTAGAGCGTTTCGTAGAGCAGACCTTGTGCGCCAAAGTCCCCACCCTGGTTTGTATTAAAGAATGGGTTGAAGAGATCGGGGTTGGTTTGTCCGGGAGCTGCGAGACCACGAAGTGTCGTTGCATGAGTATTCACTGTTTGGGGATTTCCACCGCCGCCACAGGCGGTCAGCATCATTCCCAGCACAACGAGCAGTGGGAAAATCGCCACTGCTAAGCGATACCGGCGCGGTGAAGATGCGAGATTGGGAGTCATGTACAACCTCCTAATACTGGAAAAAGCGTTTCGTTTAACGTTTCACACTCAAATAGAAGCCCATTGACTTCTACCGCCATGCCATAAAAAGGACAATAGGACAATAGGACAACGGTATGAGACAAATGTGCCTGAAAACATTCCGTTGCAGCGCTAGAAACTGACCAAAGCAAGGGGTTTGTTACATTATTCGGCGTTCCCGGATGTCAATTTCCGTAAAAACAGCCGCTTGCTCCAAGGGAGCCGAAGTGATAACACAAAAGTCTGACCTCACCTCCTTTTCTGCTTTCGACTGGTTGCCTACCACGCGGTAGGACTGTCGCTCTATAGCTCTCGTGGCTAACTTTTGCCTTATTGCCTGCCGTACAGACAAAGTGGCTCAGTCGGTGGGAAAGAGTTACTGAATTACTGGATGGTGACGCGGCGGGAGGCGCCGCAAGACGCACGCACGATTAGACTGGTCGGCAATTTGATGCGAATGGGTTCGTCGAAAAGTGAAGCAGGCTCCCGTCCATTACGATGCAGACCATTGACTGGACGAGGTGTTTCCACAAGAGCCAGAAGAATTTCGCCGGCACGGCGGCCCATCTCATTGAACGGCTGCTGAACGGTTGTCAATGCTGGTTCCATGTGGGCAGATGTAGGGTTATCGTCGAAGCCAACTACGGCTACATCCTCCGGGACACGCAGGCCACGCTGCTGCGCAGCCGAAATAGCACCATAGGCCATATAATCGCTCCCTGCGAAAATGGCTGTGGGACGTTGCTCGGCAGGAAGGTCAAAGAAGGCATGGGCACAGGTGCTGCCGGTTTGGGGCATGAAATCGCCTTCTAGCACCAACGTAGGATTAAGAGCAATACCCGCCTCGTTCAATGCATCACAGTAACCCTGGTAACGGTCATGCGACACCTGATATTTGAGCGGCCCCATGATGTGTGCAATTCGACGATGCCCCAGGTTGATTAGGTGACGAGCGGCCTCATAGGCACCGACACGATTATCAATGCTGATCCATGGCGTTCCTTCGGGTGGTATCTCCTGGTCATCGATCAGCACAACGGGAAAGTCGCGCGAGTGCAGTTCTGCAATATGCTTCACCGATGCACCTGGAAAGACGGCAATGAGGCCCGCCACCAGATGGGTTCCAACGATGCGGTCAATTACATCACTGCGATCTTTCTCATGGTTCACATCAGTGATACTATAGAGGATGATTTCATACGAAGTACTGCCTACGACTTCGCCGACGCCTCGCATGAGCTCTGGAACGAGTGGCCAGGTGAGAGCAGGTACCAGGGCACCGAGGAGGCGACTGCGCCCGCCCGCCAGGCCGGAAGCAGCGATGCTGGGCACGAAGCCCTGCTCTTCCATGATGCGCAGAATTCGCTCACGCGTTGCCGGGTCTACATCTGGTTTCTGATTCAACACACGCGAGACCGTTGCCTTTGAAACACCCGCCAGGCGTGCGATGTCCCGGATCGTCAGCTTCTCAATCATAGCCAACCTTCACTTCGGCTCTTCTTAGCGTAGAAGGCCCCCTAAAAATATGGTGTTACCGATCACGATACCGTTCACGTAACCGGTTACGAAGAGTATACATGAGAAATAATGCGCTTGTCAATGGTTTTTGGCTGCTAATTAAGGCAATTTTTTCCCGAAGAGGGAGAACGAGAAAGCGATACGAACCGCTTGCCGCAATCGATCTTTCACCATCTGTTCAAACGGTTCTTGACTTGCGAGCACTTCTTCGCTATGGCTGTCTGTATGAGTCATGAGTATCCTCTTGGTATCCTGAACTGTTGACCAGTTCAGGATACCAGACCTTTTTTTTACATACAACTCAATATACTGCCACCTCTGATGTTACATGATCAAGTTTTTTGACAAAGCCCAACGTTTGACGGCGTCGTCTTTGCTCGGTACGGGGCCAATAAGCTCTTCATGAGCACGGTTGTCGGCGATGTACGTGCCCTCACGGAAGAAGAGGAACATGCGGAGTAAGTCCTTCACCTTTTCGCTGAAGTAGCCGATTGTGGCGGTGGCAGTTCGAATGAGCCACCATGGGATAATAGATATCTTTAGCTTGCGTCCGGTTTGCGCAGCGATGGTGTCCGCAAGCTCCTGATTGCTGATCGCGCCGGTCGACCAACCTACGTCGATGATGCGGCCCTCAACGGGCTTGTCGGTCACAGCGGCAGTCGCTAAGGACTGTGCGAGATCAGCCGTGTAAGTGTACGTCCAGCGCGAGTCGTTGCGATCACCGATTCCCATAAATTTGTTCTTCAGCGTGTTTGACGACAAAAAATCTTTAGCTTGATCAAGAAAACCGCCCGATCTCAACGCCACGAAGGGCACGCCTGCATCGCGCAGTGCTTTCTCTGCTAGCGCCTTCGACCAATAATGTGGGACATCCTTGGCTCGTTCGCAGCTCAAGATGGAAAGAAGTACATAACGCGAAACGCCCGCGCGCTTCGCTGCTTGTGCCAGGTTTTGATTGCCCTTGTAATCAATGTCGATTGAGTCGCCTTTGCGGCTTCCTGTGTATCCTGCGGCAGTTGAGACGACTACATCGACATCCTTGAATGCCGCGTCGAGGCTCGCAGGCTCCATCATATCGCCGCGTACGACCTCAACGCCCGGAAGCGCTTCAGATCCCGGGCGCAGCAGAACGCGCACCGAGACGCCGCGCTCTTGCAATGCCGCGACGACTTGGCGACCAAGATAACCTGTTCCTCCGACTACTAACACTTCTCGCTTCATATATAACCTCCTGTAATGATTACTGTTACCGGCGACCTTCGGGCTCTTCCGTATTGGGTGCTAGTAACTTTTTGTTCGTTATGATATAATAGTACAGTATCAGCAAAGGCTACACAAGGAGGCACTAATTTGAGCGATACGAACAAAAATGTTTCCGACTATGACCTCGCCCACGAGGAGTGCCGCGTGATCGCGGACATCCTGATGAGCATTGGAGATAAGTGGACTGTGATGGTGGTCGGAGCCCTAGCCAAGGGGACAAGACGCTACAGCGAAATTCTCAAATCGGTGCCGAGTGTCTCACAGCGTATGCTAACGCTGACACTCAAGAACCTAGAGCGCGATGGTCTCGTTTCGCGGACTCAGTACCCAACGATCCCACCTCGGGTCGACTATACATTGACCAAGCGGGGACAGACACTAGTTGTGCCACTGAATAGTCTATGGCTTTGGGCTCAGCAAAATCGGGCCGCTCTGGATGAATCTCGTCGCGAATTTGACCTACTTCATAAGGTGCAAGGTTAGTGGTAAATATCCTACCACGTGTTTTTTTCACAATTTAGTTGATTCAATTTTTTGGTCATGTTTTCTTTCCACTTTGCCGACTATAACATCTTCTCTGCTGGCGGTCGCTATTTGTTGGTTCCTAGCCCCAGCGTTTGCGCAGCCGTGGCAGTATGTCACGCGCATACAACTGGAGAAAGCGGGACTGGTCATCACCAGGGGCATGGAAGATCAGATGTGTGAAGCCCATTTCGATATAGTGCCCAATCTGCTCCACCTGTTCCTCTGGATCGCTAGAGACCAGCCAGCGACGATGAGCCTGGTCAGCGACCGCCTCCGCCTTCTTCTCCATCTCGCGTGCATCATGGATACTCACCTTATCTTCCGCTGATAAGGCTAGGGCTGCCCAGATGCGCGTATCCGCCAATGCCCGCTCTTTGTCTGTATCGAACGAGACTTTGACCTCGATGGTGCGCTCAATAGCGGAGGAGTCGCGACCTGCTGCCTTTGCGCCTTCTTCCAGGGCTGGTAATAGTTGGTCGCGGTACAACTCATCGCCCTTACCGGAAGTACAGATGAACCCGTCTGCAACGCGACCCACGTATTTCGCGGCAACAGGACCACCCGCGCTGATATAGATGGGCACTGGCTGATCGGGCTTGTCATAAATGGTGGCCTTGAGGGTGTGATAATACTGACCATCAAATGTCACCAGTTCTTCAGTCCAGAGACGGTGAATCATATCCACAGCTTCACGCAGTCGTGCCAGCCGCTCTTTTGCCGGGGGCCATTCAGAGGCTGTTACCGCAACCTCGTTGAGTGACTCGCCGGAGCCAACGCCCAGGATGATACGGTTAGGATAGAGTAGTCCCAGCGTGCCAAAAGCCTGCGCGATTATCGCAGGTTGATAGCGGAACGTGGGTGTCAAGACGCTCGTCCCCAGAATGACGCGTTTTGTTCGTTCAGCCGCTGCGCCTAACCACGAGAGCGCAAAAGGTGCATGCCCGTTCGTGTGTCGCCACGGCTGGAAATGATCGCTGATCCAGACGCTATCAAATCCGCACTCTTCAGCCTCTGTTGTCAAGTCCAGAAGTTTACGTGGTCCGAATTGTTCTGCTGATGCCTTATATCCAAGTCGTAAAGGATGTGTTGTCACGATTTTCTTTTTCTCCTATTCAATAGTATCATTGTAGTATTATACGCGCTTTTGACGACGCCTGGTTTCACTGAGCAGGGATAGAGAGACTGTACCAAATCGTACAATAGGACTATGCTCACAATCAAGAGTATGTTATGATGTGGGGCATGAACCAGAGCAGCCCGAACGCAATAGAGGAACTCCATGCAGTGGTACGAGGACGTGTCCAGGGAGTTGGCTTTCGCTACTTTGTTGTTAACAATGCCCTGTCCCTTGGTTTACGTGGATACGCACGCAATGAAAGCAACGGCGATGTAGAAGTTTTGGCACATGGACCCCGTCCCGCTCTTGAGCGTCTCCTCTCACTTCTACGACAGGGACCGTCAGCCGCCGATGTGAATGAAGTTATGACTACCTGGGGACAACCAACCGAACACTTGAGTGGCTTCCACGTTCGCTGGTAGTGTAGAAGAGGACACTTTTAATGATTGACCGAGAAACAGTAAAGAATGTCGCGAAACTGGCCCGTCTGGCCATGAGCGAAGAAGAAATTGATACTTTTGGGCACCAACTCTCCGCCATCCTGGAGAATATTGCCATTTTACGCGAAGCCGATGTAAGTGGGGTCTCGCCTACAGCACACGCTTCGCGTTTGACAAATGTCATGCGTGAAGATATCCCCCAGCCATCTTATCCCCCAGCCGTATTACTGGCGAATGCCCCGGACCAGGAAGATAATTGCCTCAAGGTTCGTGCAGTCTTGGAGGGAGAGGCATAAAGATGAGCGAATTATATACCTTATCCATCACCGAGGCCGGCGACTTGCTGCGGCGACGCGAAATCTCGTCGGTCGAGTTAACCCGCGCCCATCTTGAGCGCATTCGGGCCGTGGAAGACAAGGTCAAGGCCTTTACATTGATCACCGATGAACTCGCCTTGCAGCAAGCGGAGGAGGCTGACCGCCGCTTCAGCCAGGGCGACACGCTTTCGCCATTGACCGGCATTCCTATTGCCATCAAAGATGTCATTAGCACCAAAGGCATCACCACTACCTGCGGCTCCAACATGTTAAAGGATTTCAAGCCGCCTTTTGATGCCACCGTCATGGAGCGACTCAACGCGGCTGGCATCGTCATGCTTGGCAAAACCAACATGGACGAGTTCGCTATGGGCTCGTCCACGGAACATTCCGCCTTTTTTGAGACGCACAATCCCTGGGATTTAGAGCGTACACCCGGCGGCAGCAGTGGTGGCTCGGCAGCGGCAGTGGCGGCTGGAATGGCGATGGGAGCCTACGGCAGCGATACCGGTGGTTCCATTCGTCAACCCGGTTCGCTCTGTAATGTGGTTGGTTTGAAGCCAACCTATGGTCGCGTCTCGCGCTTTGGCCTGGTCGCATTTGCTTCGTCGCTCGACCAAATTGGGCCTTTCGCACGCAGCGCCCGCGACGCCGCCCTGTTGTTGCAAGCGGTGGCTGGCCCCGATCCACGCGATGCTACCTGCTCGCCCAGAGCAGTAGCCGACTACAGCGAAGGTCTAAACGGCACGAATACGAGTCTTAAGGGCATGCGCATTGGCGTACCAGAGGAATATTGGGTTGAAGGCACACAACCAGGAGTAGTCAAGGCGGTGCGCGCGGATATCGAACGTCTTCGTGAGTTAGGGGCCGAGGTAAGCGAAGTTTCTTTGCCGCACACCAAATATGGTGTCGCCGCGTACTATATCATCGCTCCCGCGGAGGCCAGCGCGAACCTTTCTCGCTACGATGGCGTGAAGTACGGCTATTCCTATCGCGATACCGACGATATGTGGGAAGCATTGGAGAAGACACGACAAAACGGCTTCGGGCCGGAGGTTAAACGGCGCATTATGCTCGGCACCTATGCTCTCTCCTCTGGCTACTACGATGCCTATTACAAACAAGCGGAGAAGGTACGCGCTCTGATTACACGCGATTTCGACCGCGCCTTCGAACAATTCGATGTGCTGGTCAGTCCAGCCACACCGACTGTGGCCTTTAAGCTGGGCGAAATTTCTGACCCGTACCAGATGTACCTACAGGACGTCTTCACCATTCCGGCAAACCTGGCTGGCATCTGTGGCGTCTCCATCCCTGGTGGTTTCAGCGATGGCCTGCCCGTTGGTCTGCAACTGTTGGGCAACATCTTTGCCGAGGACGTTATTCTGCGCGTTGCCGACGCGTTTGAACAAGTAACCGATTATCACAAACAATGGCCTCAGGCATTACCTTAACATGCTGATTTGGGGGATTCAATTTCATTGGATCCCCCAAATTTACATCTGACACTATGGAATCACTCTTATTATTGAAACAGGTAGGCATAAGTAATGGGACGCCGTTTACTAGCCCTTATTCTCTTGATCGTGGCACTTAGTATTGCCATTATGACCCCTATACTGGCCTTTACGCCAGTCGGTACCACCGTGGCTAGTAGTCTATTTCCAGCGACACCCACACCGACGCCTACCCCTATTCCACCATTGCCATCCCCAACCCCCACACCGCCACCCACCCCTATCCTGACTGTAGAAGGCGCACCACCAACCGTCCACGTCAAAGCCGCGTATCTACTCGACGCCGACACAGGGCATACTCTGGATGATTTTAACGGCGAAGTGCCACTACCCATGGCGAGTACAACTAAGATCATGACAGCAGTCATCGCTATCCAGTCGGGCAACCTCGATAAATTGGTAACGATCCACCAGGATGCGCCCGACGAGGTATTTCTTAATAGCGGTAGCACGGCCCAACTCAAGGTAAACGACCAGATTCCACTGCGCTATCTGCTCTACGGACTGCTCTTGCCTTCAGGAGATGATGCAGCCATAGCTATCGCTGACGCGGTTGCTGGTTCGCCAGCCAATTTCGTCACCATTATGAATATCACAGCCTATCGCTTGCACCTTTTTCAAACGCATTATACGAACCCCGATGGCCTCACCTATAAAAATGCCACTGGCCAGCCACTAACTGGCAACTACACAACAACCTATGACTTAATCCGCCTGGCACAATACGCCATGAAATTGCCCCTTTTTGCCACTATTGTACAGCTTAGCCACTACGTCCTACCTGCCAACGCAGGACACCACACCTACACATGGATCAGCACGAACGATCTCCTGAGTCCTCCACCCGATACCGCTGGCGCACCCTATACCTACAACGGTGCGACTGGTATCAAGACGGGATACACAGCAGAGGCGGGCTACTGCCTGGTCTTCTCCGCGACGAGAGCAAAGCACAACCTGATTGGTATCGTCCTCTTTAGCTCCAATACCGACTATTACCAACGCTTCCGTGACGCGAAGACCCTGCTGAACTGGGGTTTTGCCCTACCACTGAAGGTGCCAAGCCCGTAGTGGTCTGTCAATCCATTTGACGAGCGGGGATGCAAGGGGCTGCCGCCCCTTGACTGCACCCTGCCTGGGGGGCAGGTAATTAGGGCACAGCCCTAGTTCTCCCACTCTCCCTGCCGCCGAAGGCGGCCAGTCACATGAAGTGAAACAACAGAGCGCTCAAAAGGGGAGAGGAATGGGTGAAGTTGCTAACGAAGCGTACTGATTCGAAGCATAGAGACTGGATTGCATGGCGCTCGCAAAGGCGTTTTGCGCTGCTGGAGAAGACTCAATGCGCCAATCGGTCTCCTTGTTCTCGTTGAACCAAATGAAAGCCCGCACATTCGGAAAGGAGTGGGGCAGTTGGTTGACAAAGGCATCGGTGATCCAACTTGCTTTATTGCCGCTTTGCTCGGTTGAAGCCGTTTCCGCGATCATCAAAGGGAGAGTGCTAATGCTATGCAGCTCTTGATAGGTTTGTTGGAAAACGGAGGAGAAGGGTTGCCAAATATGCCCCTGAACGCTGCCCCAATTGTATCCGTCCATTCCCACCCAATCCACGGCGGCATCTCCAGGATAGAGCTCTTGTAGCGGAATGCTGCCAGGATAAACAACATTGGGACACCATACCCACGTTACATTAGTAACGCCTTGGGCAACAAACAGATTATGAACGTGCTGCCAAGCGAGCACGAATTGCCCGGCTGTATTGCCGTTCACCTGTTCTGACCAAGGATACCAGTTGCCATTCATCTCATGGGCAAAACGTAGAAAATAGGGATGACCCCAAGCGATAGAGGCTTGCGCCCAAGCGAGAATGTAGGCATCAAACATCCCGTCAATGATCTGCTGCAAAGCATAGGCTGGTTGGTTCACCCCCAGGAAGGGATTCCAGGGCTCCCAAGTAATGAGAGGGATAGAGCCGTGGGAGCGCACCTCATTCATCCACTCCGGTTGTAGATACTGAGAGCCATCTGTCATGCCCCACTGCTGGTACGACATCACGATGGCGACCGCTTTCTCTGCATCACCCTCGAAAGCGGTTACTTGCGATAGATTACTGAACGGGACATGTACACCAAAGTAAATGCCTGGGGCCATACTAAACCTCCTGTTTGTCACTAGCGGATTGATTAATCGTTCAAATACATGGGAGACTTCCCAATACACAAAACACCTGCATGCATCTGCATTCACACAGTAACACCTTTAATTTCATGATGCAACAGGTATGTTTCGTATGCCAAGTCATCTCACACGTTGCACAAAGCAGAAGTTATTCCCCGTCTAACTCCTTCAACCCTTGCTTGCTTAGCCAAAATATGCTATACTTTTCCTAAGTCAAGATAAGATACCCTTTGTCTGGGCTTGCACTGTCATCACGCTCCTGTGTGTAAACACAATATCCCTATCCACTAACATCTCTTTCCCATAGTTAAAGATATGTCACAAATGTCCTAATCATCAAAACGTCTCAAGCATTTTTCTCTTGGACCAATATCCCTGAGAATGGGAGTCACATATGTCTCATCCATCACAACGTCTTCTGCATTTTCCTATTGGATGCAATATCACTGAAAATTGGGGTCACATATGTCCTAACCATCACAACGTCTCATACATTTTCCTCTCGCCCGCAATACTATTAAGAATGGGGAGTCACATATGTCCCATCCATCACAACGTCTCATGCAGGAGAACCCTGATGATTATCACAGTCCGCTTGCATTATTATCTACTTAGCAGTAAAATACTGAATAGAAAAAGAAGCATGCATTCAGGGAGATAGAGCAAGGGAGGGAAATGCACAAAAGGGAAGTCTTCTGCATGAGGTGGGGTATCAAACTGAATGCGTCAAGAGGGTAGTTTTCATGCTCGCGTTGATACTTACATGTAGTCAGTTCATTGGATACTTGATAGTGATGTTAGTCAGTATCATTGGTATTCGTTCGCTCTTCTACTTTCATAGCTTTTTCTTTCACTGGCCGCGCTACCGTCAGTTGAAGTTGATTACTACTGACGATATCAAGGCATTGCCATCAATTCCATTTGTAAAAATACAAATCACAACGCGGGGATTATCCGATAGCACAAGAGTTATTCGGCGCGGCATTGAGAATATCGTAGCATTTGTCAACGAAGCCCCCGACTTGTATAGCTCTCATATCAGTATAGAGGTGATTACCGAATCGCAGGAGCAGAAAGAACTGCTGGAACAGGATTTCGTCCAGCCCTTATTTCCAGTGCAGGCGTTTGCGCTCGTGATACCCAAAGAATACACGACCCCGAAGGGTACGAAGCTAAAAGCCCGCGCTCTTCATTACATGGTGGAGTTGAGGAGACGCCAATTCAACAACAAACCAGGCCGTACATTTATCGTCCACTACGATGAAGAAAGCGTGATGGAACCTGGCGAACTGAGGAAACTCATCCACTATCTGGCTACTACCCCCAAACCGCTCAGCGAAGGCCCCATTTACTATCCTCTCGAATATAGCGATGCCAGTATGATTTGCCGCGCCATGGAAGCTAACCGCCCCATTGGCTGCTTTGAATGCCGCGAGGTGATGGAGAGTGGGACACCACTACATCTGCATGGTTCAAATCTCGTTATTGACGAGGATTTGGAGAACGCCCTTGGTTGGGATATTGGTACCTTGGATGAACAAGCACTTGTCTCCGAAGACTATGTCTTCGGAGTACAGGCCTATCTACGGCAAGGGCCACAGATTTTTGGGTGGCACGGCTGCATCATGCTTGAGCAACCACCTTTTACACTCAAAAGTGCCTTCAGGCAGCGCTACCGCTGGATTATAGGTGTGCTGCAAGGCATTGCGATCATGCGGAAGATGCCAGAGTTCCATAAATTGCCCTGGAAAACGCGCATTCACCTGCTCTGGGCTACCAGGTATCGCATCCTCACCTTTGCCCTCGGTTTGCCCACAGGCGTTATTTCTCCTCTATATCTGCTCTATCAACTTGGTGCAGTGCTTACAGGTCATGCTTACTTGTTGCTGCCAGTCCCCGTACTTTGCTGGCTAGTTTTTGTCAGTTTCCTGTGGCTCAATTCGATGCTGATCGGTGCTTGGTATAATCTTTCTAATGCACAGCAATTGTCTTCCCGCCAACACTGGATTGAAGGGATGCGCGTACTGACTATGGCTCCCTTTGCTGGTATGCTAGAGAGCAGTGCCGGTTTCTGGGCAGTTGTACAATGGTTAGTAGGAAATCGCCAGGTCACCTGGGAGCCTACACCTAAAAAAGCGCAAATCGCCAAGGTTCCGCGCCAGGCCAGTTGGCGCAAGCGGAACAAGGGCCTCTACGAGATGGGGCAACTCTTGCAATATACCTTCAGTGCGGTAGCAGTCATGGTAGCCTACCTGGTCGTTCCTTTGATGATTATCTTAAGCTCGATCTTCCCTTACGTTTGGAGCCAATGGTTGGTCCCCTTTGAGTTCCTGGCTCTTGGCGAACTCGCCATTTTCAACATTCTGTTACAGACGACCCCAACGCACGAGCCGCGATCGCCAGCGTATGCAAGCCAGGAGGTCAGCAGCAAACCAACTACGCGCGGTTTTAGCACACTCAGACTGCGCCAAATAGCTATGAGATATGGAGCAAGCGTATTGATGCTCGGCATCATTCTGCAAGGGTTGTTACTCAATGGGGGTAGTCCCTGGTCGAACAACGGATTAGCACAGCAAGCTGCGAATAGCTTCCAAGCTTGCACAACACAGGGAACATTGAGTGATACAATACAGTCTAGTAAGCCTGTTGCGGGGCAGCAGCGAGTTGACCTCCAAACTGGAGTGATCTTTCCCCAATGGGGAAACATTGCCTATAGTTCAAAAGATCAGAAGTGGCAGCTTGGACTGCGTGAAATCCAGCAGCAGACTGCCGCGCAGTGGGTGGGATTGGCCATTAACCTGTATCAGCCTTCATTAATCTCGACGCAGGTACAGACAAACCAGGCTACCCCAACTCCACTGGCCATGATAGAAGGCATTCGCGCAGCAAAAGCTATGGGTTACCATGTATTTGTCTTTCCTCAGTTGACCGTGGCTGGACCGGTTTCGTGGTCAGGGAACATCCAATTTCCAACCCAGCAACTGGCACAGGCATGGTTTGACAATTATTGGCTGGCATATAAACCCTACGTTGAAGCTGCTGCACAGGCTGGAGCCGAAGAACTCGCCGTTGGTACCGAATACGAACTACTGCAACCAGCAGCACCGGCTCTGTGGAACCAGTTGATTGAACGCATACATGGGGTCTTCAGTGGAAAACTGACCTATGACATGAACTGGTCGTCGCTCTACTATCCACTGCCAACCTGGTTACATAACGCCAATTTGAGCGCCATTGGCGTCTCAGTCTATACGCCGTTGACCAATACACCCGAGCGATTGAGCCCAGGTACGCTTCCTGCACTTTGGCGAGCAACTATCGGCACACTTTTAGACTCGTTTTCTGAACAGGTCGGCAAGCCAGTTTTAATTTCAGAGATTGGCTACCGTAACAGCGCAGATGCCCTCTACAATCCATGGGAAGTTACAACGAACGCGCAAAATGACCCGTTAGAACAGGCGGCTGCATACAATGCAGCCCTCACAAACATCGTGGCAGATCATCACATCGCAGGTGTATTTGCCTGGGCATGGGAATTTCCGCCGTTCGATGTACGTTGTCTACCCGCAGCACAGGTACTCCATCATTGGTATGGAGCCCAATCTGCTCAGACTGTCACGCAAATAGGAGTCAATAGATACAATTGATAGAGTTTTTATATTTCCCTCTAGTGCTTATTGCCATCAACGATGCGCCAGTTTCATTCCAGGCGCAAAAAGGAGTACGAAATGCCGAATCAAGTGGAGAAACAGCTTGGCAACTATCGCCTTGTCCGCCCACTGGGATGGAGTAGATTCGCAGAAGTCTATTTAGCTAAACATCTCTCTCTCGACACGTCAGTTGCTGTCAAAGTCCTGCAAATAGAAGTAGCGGAAGATGAAGTGGCAGACTTTAGTAGCGCGGCACAGCGCATGACAGAATTGGTGCATCCCCACATTATACGGGCGCTAGAAGTTGGGATGGAGGAACATCAGAATAGCAGCACTCCTTTTCTTGTCATGGAATATGCTCCCAATGGCACATTACGACAACGTCATCCTATAGGGACTCGACTCACACTGGCCACTATTCTAACGTATGTCAAACAAATTGCTGAAGCACTACACTATGCTCATGAGCAAAACTTCGTCCATTGCGACGTTAAACCTGAAAATATCTTGTTGGGCAGCAACGACCAGCTCTTGCTGGGTGATTTTAGTACTGCCTTGATCTCATCTTCCATAAAAAGACCCGTTGGTACAATTGCCTATATGGCCCCTGAGCAAATTCGTGGGGAGCCAGGTCCACAGAGTGATGAATATTCCCTGGGAGCCGTAGTCTACGAATGGTTGTGTGGAGAACTTCCTTTTTATGGCTCCTTAGGCGAGATAAGTAACATGCACATGTTTGCCCCTCCGCCCCCTTTGCACACCATAGTTCCTGCGATCCCCCCAGCCGTCGAGGAAACAGTGCTGATTGCACTTGCTAAAGATCCCACGCGACGCTTCAGAAATGTATTAGCCTTTGCCAACGCTTTGGAGCAGTCCATAGAGATATCTGCTGCATCCGTGCCCTTCTTTGAAAGTGAACAATCCGCCGCGGCCTGGATGCCGCCAGTAGTAGGCACGCCACAGAGCACAGCAGCAAAAAGTGGCTCGCTCACAAGGCGCATTTCGCGGCGTGCTGTCATAGTGGGTTTACCAACACTGCTCGTTGCAGGTGGTGGCATGCTTACCTGGCTGCTGTACCGGAGGAAAGCACCAACTACCTTTGCGCTCAGCCCTACCTATCTCACCTATCGAGGCCATGCCGGTCGAGTGACTGCGGTAGCCTGGTCACCCGATGGCAAATACATTGCATCTGGCGGTGACGATCACACGATACAGGTTTGGAGCGCTCTCACAGGGACTCGATTGCTTGTTTCCCAGGGACATTCTGGTGGTGTACCTGCCGTAGCATGGTCGCCAGATAGCACGCTTATTGCCTCTGCCAGTGCTGGCCCCTCGGTGAGTGGCGGTCCCGCCGGTGATAATACCGTGCAGGTATGGAATGCCTCCACTGGACAATCTATCTACTCCTATCACGGACATTCCAGCGGCATAACTGACGTAGCATGGTCGCCCACAGGAGATCGCATTGCTTCATCCAGCAGTGACTATACGGTGCAGGTATGGGATGCAACTACCGGGCAACATGCCCTCGTCCTGCGTACACATTCCTGGTATGAATGGACGGTGGCATGGTCGCCCGATAGCAAGCGTCTCGCTAGCGGAGGCCCTGATAATGCCATTTGGATCTGGGATGCCACTACTGGCAAAATCCTCTATACCTATCACGCCAATGTCGAGGGAGTGACATCTCTTTCCTGGTCACCTGATGGCACACACATTGCCTCAACCGACAGCAATTTCTCCGTACAAGTATGGGATACCACAGATGGAAAGACCCTACAAACCTTTAGTGGTCATACCAGTTTTATAACTGGTGTGGCCTGGTCGCCCAATGGCAATTATATTGCCTCGAGCAGCAATGATAAAACAGTGCAGTTATGGGATGTCACCACGGGAAAAACTATCGCTACCTACAGCCAGCACACTGGCGCGGTGGTGGCTTTGACCTGGTCTCCCGATAGCAAGTATATTGCGTCAGGCGGTGCTGATGGGACGGTACAGATCTGGCAAATCCCGTTATGAAAACAAGGTAGAGCGGCTCAGACAACTCGTGATTATCTCGGTCGCTCTACCCCGATCCGCTATCAGTCTGTATACGGCAAATTGGGATAATAGTTTGGGTCTTGCGTGAAATCGAAGGCTTCGTAGAAGTCTCCAATTTGTGCCAGACCGTCGCGAGGCGGCGCGGCAGGACCAGTTGCTTTGCCGTTGGCGGCATCGTTGTTCGTCCCAGGCGTAGAGGTATCGAACTGGTGGTTGACGCTTGCCAGCGTGGGCAGACCAAAACGACGTTCGATAAACTTCAAGATCGAGCTATGTTCATACAACTGACCAGAGACGTAACCACGTCTTGCCCACGGTGAGACAACGAGCGTGGGCACCCGAAAACCCAGCCCATAGGCATCCACCTGAGGTGGAGGCACATGGTCAAAGAAACCACCGCCTTCATCATAGGTAAAGAAAAGAGCAGAGCTCTGCCACGATGAGGAAGAGACAAGAGCTTGAATGACCTCTGACATCTTGTCCTGGCCCGTCTGGATATCTGCCGGTGGATGCTCACTGATCAAATCCTCAGTGATTAGGAACGAGACCTGGGGCAGCGTTCCGGCTTTCAAATCAGCTCGATAATCGTCCTCTTTGAAGTTAAGGCGAGGATCGTTCTGCCACTTCGAGAATTGCACAAGCACGTTAAAATCTTCCAGGGAAGTAGAGCCAAGACCCAAGCCGAGATTGTAGCACTTCCATGTAATGTGATGGGCATCCAGCAAGTCAACGATGGTCGGCCAGTTAAGGCTCCCGGCAGGAACACTATTGGTGGTGTTGCCCCCTGCCGTACCAGCCATCATGGCAAGGCGATTAGGAGTTGAGGGACCGAGCAGCGAACAGAAATAGTTGCCGCACAAGGTAAAGGAGTCAGCCAACGCGTAGTAGAAATTGAGGTCTGAGCTATCATAATAAGACAAAGCCGTTGAACCATCGGATGTGTAGAAACCATCCATTGCGCCATTATTCCACTCACTGTGGATGGATTGCCACGAATGCGATGGGTTCAGTGAAATAGGGAAAAAGTCGTGGTGCGGTGTGACCGTCCCACCTTTACCATCTGGCTGTGAATAGTTCTGGGGAACGCCAAATGATTTCGCCTTGGGATAATACCCAAAATAATTGTCGAAGCTGTGGTTTTCCTGGCAAGCAATCAAGACGTGATTGATAGGACTCACCACATCATGCGCCAACGACGCCCTTACCTTGCTGGCAGTCAGCATTCCCACGTCGAGGGTGAGGCTAAGACCAGCGATAATACCCAGCCTTTGCAACAAGCGACGCCGTGACAGAGGCATAGCAAACCATTCTTTCAGTTCCATGTACACCTTTCTCTCTTCTTAACAAACAATCAAACAGGAGTGTATAGAAATGAACGATTAGCTTTGACATATTTTTGTGTCCCTCGCCCCTTTGTAGCGCGAGAATAGTGGGGATATAAGGGGCTGCGCCCCTTGACTGGCACCCTGTCCACACCCTGCCTGGGGGCAGGTAATACAGGGAATATGGCTGCACACTAGCGCCGCTCCCTCGCCGCCGCAGACTGCATTTCACATGAAGATCAACAAAGGCTGAGATCCACTCGTAACTAGCAGGTGTGCAGAGGGCGCAGCCCTTTGCCGGAGCGCGAGGTGCCCTCGCTTCCCTCTCCCTCTCTGCCGCCTTCGGCGGCAACAAAAGACTATTGAGAAACTCTGAACCAGAATTGCAAAGTACTAGCAACGTTCCAATAAAAATGATAAAATGGCATAACTTACCTTACTAATGCCGATCCTATAGTTTATGATGAATAGAGTATATTACTATGCGATACGCTGTATTTACTGATATCCATGCCAACTTGGAAGCAATGCAAGCTGTGCTGGCGAAGATCGACGAATTATCCAAAGAGAAACCCATTGACGCCATCTGGTTCCTGGGGGATCTCGTTGGCTATGGCCCCAATCCAAATGAATGCATTAACGAACTACGGAAGCGCACCGAGGTTATTATCGCGGGCAATCACGATTGGGCAGCGGTGGGAAAAATTGATCTTGAGGATTTTAGCACAGCCGCACGGATTTCGGCAGAATGGACTGCTGAACAACTGACGGAAGAGAACAAAACGTTCCTCGCCAATCTTCCGGAGCGTATTGAGCTTGATGAGTGTACCCTCGTGCATGGCAGCCCTTATGGACCGCTCTGGGAATACCTTACCTCCGAGGTATTGGCTGAGCGGAGTTTCCTGCACTTTAGTAGCCGCTTCTGCTTTGTGGGCCATACCCATGTGCCAGTGATCTTCCAACAAGCGGATTCGATCGCCAACGCACCAACCTTACCTCTGGTCGAAGAAGTTAAGAATGGCTTAACCAATTACTTGATCGACGAGGAAGATGCTGAAAATGAGGGCAGCGTGGAAACCGAGGATACCGAAGAAACAGCAGAGTTAGCTGTGATAAAGCCTTCCATGCATTCCACTAAAATGACGATCACGGCAGAGAGTGCGTACGCTGACCCTGCTACGAACAAAACAGTGAGCGAGGAAGAAGCCAACGCCTTGCAGGAAGTTCACAATAAGCCTTCCGTCGAGTTTATCGAAGCCATAGAAGCAAGTATATCTGATACATCGAGCGAAGTTACAAGTAATGACGAAGAAAATGCAAATATCATCGCGGAAAGCGACCCGGAAGATGTGATCACAGAAACGTTAGAGGATTGGAATTCCAATAATCAGGAAGCCAAAGAAGAGGCAAGTGACGAAGAAGGTATTCCTCACGATGCGGATAGTGTAAATATGATGCATGGCGCTGAGGCCGATGAAACTGACGAAGTTGATGGAGCTGACGAGCAGGAAGTTCAAGAGAAACAGGTAACGCCTGAAGCCTCTATCGTGAACGCCGAAGACCGTCTGAACAGCGAGATTGAAGAGCTATTGACGTTGTTAGGTCTGAGTGAGAGTATGGTCCAGGTGACGAACGAAATGATTTTGCCACCGATAGGCCATTGGGATACTCCCCTGGGCATGCGTGCCATTATTAATCCAGGTGGCGTTGGTCAACCTCGCGATGGTGATCCGCGTGCCGCCTTCATGATTTATGATACCGAAAAGGGCTTCGAGTTCTATCGTATCCCTTATCCATTTAATAAGACGCAGGAAAAGATTCTGAAGGTTGGTCTCCCGCAATACCTCGCGGTACGCCTGGCCTATGGTCGCTAAGGGCATTTGGACAATAACATGAAATTGGTAATTGGGCTAGGCAATCCGGGCTTGCAATTTGAACAGACACGACACAACGTGGGTTTTCGCGTTGTTGATAAAATAGCCCACAAAATGGGTTGGAAATGGACGGAGCGGCGCGCGCGCGCAGTGCTTACCAGCGGCAACATGGGATTAGAGAAAGTAGTACTGGTCAAGCCGCTGACATATATGAACCTCAGTGGGGAAGCAGTAGGCGAGTTGATGCGCTGGTATAAGCTACGACCAGAGGACATCTTTGTCATCTGCGATGACCTCGATTTGCCCGTAGGTAAGCTACGCTTGCGCACAAAAGGCAGTGCTGGTGGGCAAAAAGGCTTGGATAATATTATTCACCACCTGCACACCAACGAATTTCCCCGTCTGCGTGTGGGCATTGGTCGCCCTACGAATAACCGCGTTGACCCCATCGGGTATGTCCTCGGCGTTCCTTCGGGCGATGAACGGATTTTGCTCGATACTAGCGAAGACAGGGCAGCCGAAGCCCTACTACAAGCTATCGTACAAGGCCTTGCTACCACCATGAACATGGTGAACGCCGATCCGGAGGCGGAACAAGTCGCGGCAGAAAAACGGCAACGACAAAAGGAACGCCAAGAGCAGGCACGGCTGCGTCGAGAAAGCACGCTGAAAGAGCAAGAGCCACAAACCAAGCCAACAATCACGCCAACGACCGAGGATACAACTTCATCCACCAGCGATGATATCCCCTCAGGTAGCGTTACATTCACCAGTGGCACCAAGAGCGGAGATGCAAGGGGCGGCAGACCCTTGACTGGGTTCTAGTGCTTTAGTTCTCCCTGTCCCCTGCCGCCTTCGGCGGCAGGGGACAGGGAGAACTAAAGCACTATGCCTCTTCCCCACCATCGAATGGCGGTGACAATTTTTGCTTCCCATGGACAACAATACGTTGGTAGACCACGTACGAGTAGATTGCTGGTATAAATGAAGCCGCCAGCACAATCACGATGACCCCGTAGAGGCGTATAAAGGGTATAAAGCTCACTACTATGCCTAATAAACCGCCCAGAACGAGCAGTATGCCAGCGAGGCGGTGTGTCCGTTCCCATACCGTCTCGTTCGTAATGGTCCAAGGAGTACGAATACCCCCCCAAAAATTGCGACGTAACTTGCCCAGAAAGTTGCCCAGAAAAATGAACAAAAGGGAAAGCGCAAGGCTGATTATGATTGTTATGTCAATATGAGCACCGAGAGCAATAGCAGTCGCTGCCATCTGCACAATAAACATAAAGAGTAGAATAGCCACCAGGAATAGATTGATCAGGTTTTTATTCGAACGCTGGCTCTGATTGCCCAGTCTGGGGCTAACCGAAGTAAGAATACGCAGCAGCAGGTAGATGCTAATACTGATACCGGGAAGCAAGATCGCGTTGAGCAGCCGCGGAGTATAGCCATTCACGTTTCCTGCTGCGTCCCAGTGAGAAGGAACCATCGGTGGCATAAAAGGATAGGTCACCACCGCTACAAGTATCTGCATTACAATGATTACGATAGCCAGGTAAGTCGTATAGCGCATTAAAGATTGCTCTGGCACAATTTTTTCATTATCTATCGTTGGGTCCATACAACACCTCCATTGTGTAAAACTTGCCCACTTCACTCTGCATAATTAGACGTCAGAGACGTGTTTTTTTTCAATATCGGAATCGTCGGAGGGCTCATCAATACCCCCTAACCAGTCCACTATCTCGGTTAGTAAATCCTGAAAAACTGTCGTATTTAATGAATATACCTGAAATTGACCGCGACGTTCTACGCGCACAAGGTCGGCAAGTTTCAAGACCATCAAATGATGTGAGAGGGCTGTTCGCCCCGCCCCGACATGTTCTGCCAGATCACCAGCAGTGCGTTCTCCTCCGCGTAGGTATTTCAGGATACGCCGCCTCGTTGGGTCGGCAATGGCTTTGTAGGCTTCTTGCATAATGTACTCAACAAATCTTGGCCAATATTTCAATTGTCCACATTAGGAACAGCAGCGATAGATGGGGTAACCACGTTTTCTAAAATCGTGTCTGGTTGCGCCTTCAAGCGACCAGTAGCAGCAAGCCAGATGGCAAAAACAATCGCTGGTATTAGGCCAACGATGCCGATTGGTGCGCTCAGGAGAGAATCGGCGTGCGAGAGCAGGATCGTAGCAAAGCCAGCCTGTCCGTTATACGCGGCATGGGCCAGCGTGGAAGGCCACACACTACCGGAGCGGAAGCGCAACCAAGTAAAGACCATACTTAACGTGGTCGTAAAGAGTACCATCATGCCAACACCGAGCCAGGGATGCCCCGGATAGTTATAGCCATCTAGTATGATAACAGGAGCGTGTCACAAGCCCCAAAAGATGCCCACGATAATGGCAGCTCGTATGCCACCGAGCGGGGCCAGTTTTGGCAACAGGTAGCCCCGCCAGCCAAACTCTTCGCCAAAGGTAAAAATCATATTGATGAGTATCGCCAGAGTAAAGGCAAGTGCTGTTTGTGAGATGATGCTGATCAGTGCCAACTGCTCAGCACTCAGCCCTGATGGAAGAGATTGGCCTTGAGAAGCCAGCGTTTTCGTAATTCCTGTGGCTAGCACATGGAGATTCTCGCTGAACGCCCAATGTTGCGTGCCAACCAGTAATGCGAATCCGATTGCGGCGGCTATCAAGAGTGGCATGGCAATATACGCGGCAAGGTACATGCGCCAACCACCGCGATGTCCACGACCAACTAATCGTAAACCAGCATCAGCAAACCCTTCACGGCGTACTACTCGCACTATTAGGGCCGCAAGTGCGGGGCCAAACATGCCAATAGCTGTGCGAATGGTAAACGGTACGCCAATTGCACGAAGGCCCAACCAGATAGCCCAACTTATGCCAAAAGTGAACACGATAAAGAGGGTAATACTTACCCAGTTTATGGTAGTACTGGTATCCCTCTGCACAACCTCATTAGCTACAATATTATCAGTATTCATAACCTCATACCTCATGATCGAGTGGTTTTAGCGGCTAAATGTAATTCAGTATTTCAATGCTTATTGAAATACTAATATAAGAAAGGGATTTTGTCAAGGGGTGGATTCATTCCTTAGAAACCCTGCTAGCCTGTTTGGGGTCATTTACGCTGGGGAAGCATTCTCAGAAATCGTTCAGGTAAACGCAATTCCGAGGCAATGTGCATGGAAAGGGCATCGCGAATGCGGCGATAGCCCCGCAACTGTCCCTCTTTATTGAGATCAGCTAGCGGCGGGTCTTCAATGGACCATAAACGGTGACGCACGGCACCGGGGATAATGGGTCAAGTGTCAGTTGCACCGCTACAAAGAATAATGCCTTCTTCCCATCGCATGCCGAAGCTGGGTCGGATGAGGAGGGAGGACGAAATGAGCGCAACGCCTTGTTCGTGCAACACTTGCTCAGCCAGTTGCAGTCCCACTACATCTTGGGTGGGAGTACTCCAGACTTCCCAATGGTTACCCACTTGAGCGGCGAGGAGACTTGCGGCAAGAAGCGATCGGCTCGATCCACGAGCGCAGAGAAAGAGAATTCGTGATGCCATAAAGCCTCCTCACTTTCCTATGCCGAGCAGGACACTATCGGCATTGTCGCTGGGGATACGTTAACACTGTTATGATAGTGACAACCCTGTTGGTATCGTTACGCACTTCGCGACGTTCATTGGGCGCGAGATAGACAGAGTCCAGATGGTGTAAGACGACTTCTCCATCCTCGGTGGCAACCGTCAAATCCCCTTCTAATTGCGTGCAGCTTTGGTGACCAGACTCCAACTGGAAACAATGACCAAGATTCGCGCCATTGATATACTCCTTTCTGCGTTGCAGAAATACGACAGTAGTATAACAAGTATGCGATACATGTGAACAGAATGCTAGCTGATTCCTGCTGCATTCGTGCCCAAACCTGCAATCCTCCCAAGTATTACAGACATAAAGGCGGGGATGTGGACCGTGCTAATGACAAGGTTGACTTGTACTAGCACTCTTCCTTCATGCTTGGAGCGAGGCCCATGTTTTAATTGTATACGGTATACTGTTGACAGTGTAAACCACCATAAGTATACTCTCAACAGTATACCGTATATGATGCAGGGTTTCTCAAACGTCTTTTTGCTGCCTAATGCGGCAGGATGCTCCTGCTGGGGAACTTTGTAATGGTTGGGATGATGGGGACATTTGTGACCGCCAATTCTTAGCTGTATTGTGTCTGATAGGAAAATGTATGGGGCTTTGTAGTGGATGGGACATTTGTGACCCTCGATTCTCAGTGGTATGTTGTCCGATGATAGGAAAATGCAGGAGACGTTGTGATAGTTGGGACACTTGGGACCTTTCTTTAACGATGGTAAGGAGATGTTAGAAGGGAGAGGTATTGGGTTCACGCACCGGAGTGTGATGATCGTGCAAGTTCTGACGAAGGGTTACCTTGTCTTTGACTTAGAAAGAGTATAGCATATTTTCGCCAAGCAAGCAAGAGGTGAAAGAGTTCGACCGGGGAATGATAGGGATATTCTGCTTGGTGCAACTTTTGAGAAGCCCTGGTAAAGGGGTGCTAAAGCTGTAGTATCGCGAAGGTGTTTGCTGACGATGTTTTAACCAGCAGAGTTTTTTGATTGATAA
Source organism: Ktedonobacterales bacterium (assembly GCA_038209195.1). Taxonomy (GTDB): domain Bacteria; phylum Chloroflexota; class Ktedonobacteria; order Ktedonobacterales; family Ktedonobacteraceae; genus JBBQXY01. Next base: position 31,569 of record JBBQXY010000018.1, read on the forward strand.
GGAGTTTCCTGCCTTGAACAACATCAACCCTCTCGCGCAGCAGCACGCCGATATCCGGCAGGGTGTGCGAGACGTGTGCAAGGCCTTTGATAGTGCCTACTGGCAGAAGGTCGAAGAATCGTCTGGCTATCCTGAAGCGTTTGTACAGGCACTGACACAAGCGGGATGGCTCTCGGCGCTGATCCCCGAAGAATTCGGCGGTGGTGGTGCCAGTTTGACCGAGGCGACGGTGATCCTCGAAGAGATTAATCGCTCAGGCGCGAATTCGGGTGCTTGCCACGCACAGATGTACACGATGGGAACGCTGCTACGTCATGGTTCACCTGAACAGAAACGCCGCTATTTGCCCCAGATTGCCGCTGGTGAGTTGCGCCTCCAATCCTTCGCTGTCACCGAACCATCCACTGGCACAGACACTACAAAAACCAAAACCTTCGCCGAGAAGCGCGGCGATCGCTATATCGTCAACGGCCAGAAGGTATGGATATCGCGCGTGCAGCATTCGGATTTGATGTTACTGCTGGCGCGTACCACACCTGTGGGGCAGATTGCGAAGAAAACCCAGGGGTTATCGGTCTTCCTGGTTGATGTGCGGGCAAGTCTAGAGCAGGGGATGACGATACGGCCCATCCGCAACATGGTCAATCACGAAACGAACGAAGTTTTTTTCGATAACCTCGAAGTACCTGCTGCCAACCTGATTGGGGAAGAAGGCAAAGGCTTTTCCTACATTCTCGATGGTATGAACGCCGAGCGCATTCTGATCGCGGCGGAGTGCATTGGAGATGGCTACTGGTTTATCGACAAGGCACGTGTGTACGCGAACGAGCGCATCGTGTTCGATCGCCCAATTGGACAGAACCAGGGCGTCCAATTCCCCATTGCCCAGTCCTACGCCAATGTGCGCGCTGCCGACCTGATGCGCTACGAAGCGGCGCGCCTCTTCGACGCGGGGCAACCTTGCGGAACAGAGGCGAACCTGTCGAAGATGCTGGCGGCAGATGCTTCGTGGCAGGCGGCTAACGCGTGCCTGCAAACCCACGGCGGCTATGGCTTCGCGGTGGAATACGATGTAGAGCGCAAGTTTCGCGAGACGCGTCTGTACCAGGTCGCGCCCATCTCTACGAATCTTATCCTATCATATCTGGGCGAGCATGTGCTGGGTATGCCGCGTTCGTTTTGAGAGGTGATGGTATGAGCACTCTCCCATTGCAAGGCTTGCGTGTCATCGCACTGGAACAAGCAGTAGCGGCACCGTTTTGCTCGCGTCAATTGGCGGAGATGGGGGCCGATGTCGTCAAAGTTGAACGGCCCGGTGGCGGCGATTTTGCCCGTGGCTATGATAGTGCGTTACATGGAGAATCGGCCTACTTCGCCTGGCTCAATCGCGGCAAACGCAGTGTCGTGCTGGATTTGAAGCTTGCAGGGGATCGCGCCGCTTTTCGCAAGCTGATTGCGCGTGCCGACATTTTCATTCACAACCTATCTCCTGGTACCGTGGAGCGGTTAGGATTTGGCTACGATGAGCTGAGTTTGTTGTATCCACGACTGATTTGGTGTGGTATTTCGGGGTACGGGCCCGATGGTCCCTATCGAGACAAAAAAGCTTACGACTTACTCATTCAGGCTGAGTCGGGTGTGATGAGTGTGACAGGTACACCTGATGCTCCTGCCAAGGTGGGCATATCTATCGCCGATCTTGCGGCCGGTTTATATGGCTATTCATCCATCTTGACTGCACTATGGAAGCGGGAGCGCACAGGGTCTGGTGAGCGCATCGATATCTCGATGTTCGAATGCCTGACGGAGTGGATGATGCCGCCAATCTACGCCTGGCAAGGCACTGGCAACATTCCAGCGCGTGTCGGTGCGCGCCACAATATGATCGTACCCTATGGCGCATACCGTTGCATGGATGGTTCAGTCAATTTCGCCATTCAAAATGAACGGGAATGGTCGCGTTTCTGCAATGCGGTGCTCCACCTGCCGCTGCTGGAGCGCGACGAACGATTTGCCACCAACGCACAGCGTCTGAAGAACCGCACGGAACTGGAGACGTTGATTGAGCAGCAGCTTGCACCGCTACGCATGAATGAAGTGCTTAAGCGGCTGGACGATGCGGAAATCGCCAATGGCACGCTAAATGATGTGCAGGCAGTAGCCAATCATGTGCAGCTTGCCGAGCGAGGACGTTGGGTGGAAGTATCTTCACCAAGTGGCATGATCCCCGCGCTGCTCCCTCCGCACAACTTGATGGGCGTGTCCCCACGTATGGGAGATGTTCCCGCACTCGGTGAACAGACGCAGCAGGTTCTGGCTGAATTGGATGAGCCGTGAGGGCGTGACCGCTGCACCATCTCAAAGGAGAGACGATGCAGTGGCATTTTGACATCAGGTGGGAACTTACTCTTTTTCCACTCGCTGTACTTAGGCGGTGGTGACTCTAGCTCTGCGCCACTCGAAGCTAGCTAACGAGAACAAGACGAGTGTGATCACTAACAAGGCTCCGACGATCAACAACTCAATTCCGCCATTGAGATTATCAGGATCGACTTTGAATATGAGCTCAATCCAATCTCTCCACACCAACGTGACTACGAACAAAATAGTGGTGAGAATCGCCAGACTTGTTTCAGCCCAGAAGATCGGTCGCAGTGCTTTTTTCATGTATTCAGCTCCTTATTTCTCTGAAAGCAGATTTTCTTTGCTCAAAAGGCACTCAGTACGTATCACGACGAGAGCATACCATCTGCGCCAAAAGTCGCGCAAGATGGTTTCCAACGCTGGATACTATCACGATTAATCCAAGTATACTGGAAATCTGCGTACTTTTCAACAGCCGTCGCTTCCTCTGTCCCAGGGTTTCTCAAACGTCTTGTAGTCTCGTGCGGTAGCGTTCTCCTGCTTGGGATTTTGTGATGTTCGGGACATTTGTGATCTCCAGTTCTCAGCAGTCTTGTATCCGATAGAATAATGTCTGAGAGGTTGTGATGGTCGGGACAATGAAAACTATGGATGGTTGGGATGATTCGGACATTTGTGACTTGGGACATTTGTGACCCTGCTTTTTTGTTGGTTGAAGTGTCAGGGGATGATGAGAGAGTCCTCGGATGATGCTACGGGTTCTAATGAAGGGTACCTTGTGGTACCTCTGGGAAGAGTATAGCATATTTCGGGGAAGCAAGCAAGTGGTGAAAGGGTGAGACAGCAGAGATCCTTCGCTGCGCTCAGGATGACAACCAGCGCTCAGGATGACAACCAGTGCTCAGGATGACAACCAGCGCTCAGGATGACAACTAGCGCTCAGGATGACAACCAGCGCTCAGGATGACAACTAGCACTCAGGATGACAACCAACGCTCAGGATGATAACCAGTTCTCAGGATGACAACCAGGACAGCACATCATTCCGCTCACGGGCAGTCTTCTCTCCAAACTTCTGCTAGATAGCACGAAAATTTGCAACGGAGTGCGCTGTGGAGTATGATAATAGGGTAGAAGGCGCAATGTATTGCGATGCAAGGCGTCTTGGAATTGCTGAAAATTAGGGCCAGACGCGCATTTGAAAGTGCCACACATGGGGTTCATGTGGAAAACGGCACATTTTGTTGTGTCCGTTGGAGGGTGGATTGACTTTACAGGGACTACTTACACTATTGGCGCAGCGACCAGAATTTCGTCGCCTGCTAGAACAACTCCGTCAAGGCGAAAGGGTGCCAGCCTTGACAGGCATTACTGAAACTGCCCGTCCATATGTTATCGCGACGCTGGCGACGGCCTTAAAACAACCTTTATTGGTCGTCGTTGAAGATGAAGTCCAGGCCAGCCAGATGGTAGAGAGCCTGAAGGTTTTTGTGGAGCAGCCAAATGATGTCTACTACTTCCCCGACCGCGATGCGCTCGCGTACGAGCGGCTGATTAGCGACGCGCTCACGACACAACAACGGATGCAAGCATTGATTGCCTTAACGAGTCGCGAGCACAATGTGCTCGTGGTCTGTTCAGCGCGTGTATTGACCCAGGCGGTCATGCCGCCGCAGGAATTGACTGCCTCACTTTACAACTTGCAACCAGGGCAGGAAGTTGATCTTACCCTGATGCTGGAGCATCTCTATAATCTCGGTTACCAGCCGGTGGCGGAGGTAGAGGAGCCCGGCCAATTCAGCCACCGAGGTGGCATCGTTGACCTTTTCCCGCCAACGCTACCACGCCCGGTGCGTATTGAGTTCTTTGGGGACGAAATTGAGTCGCTGCGTACTTTTGACCAAGAGACGCAACGTTCGCTTAACCCCATTGCATCCTGTATTGTGGGACCAGCTCGTGAAGCTCTGCCCTTGCGAGGGCCAGAAGCTGCTGAGCAGTTGGCGCAACTCAATAGCAGTATGCTGCATCACGAGTGTGAGGAACGGTGGAAGAGCGATCTTGAGGAATTACGCCAAGGGCACTCGTTTGATGATATTGCCTTCTATCTGCCCTATCTGCACAACACAGCGACAGTTTTAGACTACCTGCCACGCAATGGGCTGCTCATTGTTGACAACCCCGAAAGCATCAATAACCGAATCGCGGAACTCGATAAGCAGGCCGAGGAAATGCGGGAGCGGTTTGAACGTGACCGCGAGAATCCAAGCCAATTACGCGGCTCACATGTGTCCTGGAACCAGTTAGAACCACAGCTACAGCAACGCCGCCAACTGAATTTCGCGGGTATCCTCTCTGCCACGGAGGGTGATTTCGACGCCCATTTGCAGGGCGGCACAGAGCAATTCATGCCACACTACAGCAGTGCCAATTCGTATGGAGGTCGTCTGCGCCCTTTCGTACAAGACTGCCGCAAAGTGCTTGATAAACGCGAGCGCGTAATCATTGTGACAGCGCAAGCGCGACGTTTAGCAGAGGTGTTCAGCGACGAGAGTATCCTGCATGAGGACACCATTCACGTTAGCCCCGGTTCAAACATTAAGACGCTGCCGGAAGCAGGGACACTGACATTACTACAAGGTCAATTGATCGAGGGCTGGCAATCGAGCGCGTTGGGATTGAATGTCTATACCGATACCGAAATCTTCGGTTGGTCAAGAAGAAGGAACGCCTTGCGACGCAAGCCAGTGACGCCTGCCTCTTTCCTTTCCGAAGTCAACCCTGGGGATTACGTCGTACATCAGGAGCATGGTATTGGACGGTTTGAAGGACTGGTCAAGCTCACGATGACGGGAGTCGAACGCGAATACTTACTGATTCACTATTCAGGTACCGATAAGCTCTATATTCCAACTGACCAGCTTGACCGCGTTACGCGCTACATTGGTATGGGTGAGTCTGTACCTGCCCTCAGTAAACTGGGTACTACCGAATGGACACGCGCCAAATCGAAGGTCAAGGAGGATGTGCAGGATATTGCGCGCGACTTGTTGCGCCTCTATAGTGCGCGTGAAGCACTCAAGGGCTTTGCTTTCTCACCAGATTCTGAGCAGCCGTGGCTGCAAGAACTCGAAGATGCTTTTCCTTTTGAGGAGACGCCCGACCAGGCTCGCGCCATCGAAGAAGTTAAAGCGGATATGGAGCGTCCCCGGCCGATGGATCGGCTGGTCTGTGGCGATGTAGGCTATGGTAAAACGGAGGTCGCGCTGCGTGCCGCCTTCAAAGCAGTGCTCGATCAACGGCAGGTCGCCATTCTGGTTCCTACGACTGTGCTCGCACTACAACACTATAATACGTTTAAAGAGCGACTCAAAGCCTATCCGGTCCGTGTTGAGCTATTAAGCCGTTTCCGTTCCGCCAAGGAGCAGAAGCAGGTATTGGAAGACCTGGCTTTTGGCAAAGTAGATATTGTAATTGGCACTCACCGCCTGCTGCAAAAGGATGTTGTCTTTTTCAATCTAGGACTGCTCGTCGTGGACGAGGAGCAACGCTTTGGGGTTGTCCATAAAGAGCGGCTCAAACAGATGCGCAGCGAGATTGATGTGCTAACGATGACGGCAACGCCGATCCCGCGCACACTGCACATGTCGCTGGTCAATTTGCGCGATATGAGCGTCATTGAGACACCACCACAGGAACGGTTGCCTATTCGTACCACAATTCGTGAGTATGACGAGAGCTTGATACGCGAGGTTATTATCCGCGAGATTGACCGCGGCGGACAGGTCTTTTTCGTGCATAATCGTGTGCAAGGCATCCAAGTCATCGCTCAGAAGTTGCAACGACTCATTCCAGAGGCCCGTTTCGTTGTCGGTCATGGACAGATGCCGGAAGATCAATTGGAACGGGTGATGATGGATTTCTCCAATGGTGAATACGATGTGCTCATCTCTACCACCATTATTGAAAATGGGCTGGATATCTCCAATGCCAATACTATTATCGTCAATAACGCTGCCTACTTCGGGCTATCTCAACTCTACCAGTTGCGTGGTCGTGTCGGGCGTGCGACGCACCAGGCCTATTCCTACTTCCTGTACAACAAAGATGCGAAGTTGACCCCTATTCAGGAGAAACGGTTACGCGCAATCTTTGAGGCGACCGAGTTGGGGGCAGGGTTCCGTATCGCCATGAAAGACCTCGAAATTCGCGGCGCGGGTAGCTTATTGGGAGCAGAGCAATCTGGCTTCATGAATTCAGTAGGCTTTGACCTTTACTGCAAATTGCTGGCAGAGGCCGTTCAGGAATTGCAAGGCAAGCAGGCCGAAATCACCGCGCCAACAGCAAGCGTTGATCTGCCATTGGACTCGTTTTTGCCTGATGACTATATCGGCGACCGCACCCTTAAAGTCAATTTCTATCAGCGACTTGCGAATCTGAAAACTACTGAACAGATCGAGGCTATGACGGCAGAATTGAATGACCGTTTTGGCGCACCGCCATTACCTGTGCAGAACTTGCTCGCCATGGTGCGACTCAAGGTAGAAGCTGCGGCCTTAGGTTTTGAAGCCATCGCGCTGAAAGATAACGAACTCGTGTTGACAGTCAAGCGTAGCATAGTGCCAAACCGCATCGTACTCTATCGCCGTTTCCGCAATGAGGCACGGGTGCAGCAAGGGGTCATACGCATACCACGACGACTATTCGGCGCCGACTGGCTCCAACAACTGCGCGAACTGTTGCCTGCCATTACCATAGCGGCTTAAGCACGATTTAGATGGCGATTAAGTCTTGTTCCTGCAACTCAAAGAGCAACCGCTCGATTTCTTGCATACTCCTGCGGGTACAGCGTGAGAGGTCCGCAACTGTTCTGTGTCCATCGACGAGTAAATAAATTGAACGCTGTGGGCGTGTAAGTGGTAAGGAAAGGATGTCGCGCTCAGCCTCCAGTTTTTGCGGAACCAGCTGCTGGAGGCCGGGAGTAACGGGATCACTTGGTCTGGACATAGTATCATTCATCCCCACACTTGTAGTACCAACATTCAAGTTCGCTGGTGGAAGTTTTGTAGCAAGAGCTTGGACATTTTCGGTCATACTCACCTGTGGTGGCCTTGCGGTACTCGGGATAACGGAGGTACTTGCACTGCTGGCATTACGGTTATTGGCAGCGGTTCTAACAGAAATACTTGCTGGTAGTTGCTGCTGATCCGCTAAAAAAGTAAAATACACCTGGTGCCACCCGAGTAAATACGCGAGAGCATCTTGACCGGTAAGCTGGCCCGAATGAGCGTGCGTCGGCTGCCCGTCTTGAATGAGGATTTCACCTTCCTCGAAGCGAAGCCCTGAATAATGCTCGACACTTAATAAACCGCTTTGCTTGCGCATACGAATTAGTGCTAAAATATCGCGTAAACTCTCGGCCTCATTATTCCTGCCGTTTATCATGGCAACTGGTCTCCCATTGCATACCTGTCGTGAGCATAATTCATGCACATTTCTAGCTGAGTGTCTTGTTTACCATAGCTCTCCGTTGCGCTATGTATGTCTTAGACATACATTTCAATATAACCATAACAGTTATACCATAGATAGGGACGGTTAAGGAAGGTGGAAGTATCGCTCTTGGGGGTGCTTTTGGCATTCTTAATGAAATTTTTATACTTTATTTACCACTTATTATGAGAAACAGAAGGAGTGCAAGCGTCACTAGAGTCTCTAGCGTCTCTAGCGTCTCTAGCGTCTCTAGCGTCTCGACTAGCTCTAACGTCTTGTATGCATCAAGTGGAACATCAGTGCTTGCTTGTAATCATAGAGACCTGCTTTACCATTCTTCAGCACCTGATTACAGAGATTGAGCATGGTGGAGACAATCTGCAAGCGTGTCTCATCAGACTTATCTTGCTGGCGCAGCAGTTCTAGGAGCTGTGTTGGTCCTTGATTCGCAATATCTATCCCTGAACGCACTGCCTCTACCCGTAACCACAATACGAGTTGATGGCGCATTTGTTCAAAAATAGCCACATCTTCTTCGCTAACCATAACATTGGCATTCTCGCGTTGATATGCTAGTGCGGTTGACTCTGTGGGCGGAACCCCATTCTGCTGGATAGCAGAGGTGGATGTAACGGGGGCAGACGATTGCACCTTCTCAGGTGTTAGCACCTGAGTGAATGGAGTTGCTGGCTTTCGCTGCGCCATGACTGTCGCCACCGGAGCGGTGGGCAGCTCAACCGAAGCGGGCTCTGCTTGCGGCTGAGTAGTCGGGAGGGCGGCAGCAGAGGCATTCCTGGGGGGACTTAGTGGAGATGAGTTCTGGTTACCCTGTAGTGGTGGGGCAGACGGGACATTGACTGGCTGTGGAGCTCTCCTACTAGCCGGTATAGGTGGGATAGCATTAGCGCGTTCTACTCCATTCGTACCATTACCTGTATGAGGCGGTGGTGAAACCTGTGCAGCAGGCACACGAGGAGTATTGCGCAATGGTGCTGCTGTTGTGGCATGAGTTTCGTTGGAGTTGGAGACTGCTGTAGATCTTATTTCGCCACGGACTTCTTGCAATTGTTGCTGCAATAGCAAGGTATTTTGTGCGATCTGTTCCCAACTCGGTTCAGGATGCCCTGTAATAGTCGTTGTAGACCAGGTTGAGACAGGTCGAGGACTACCGAAGGGAGGATTATTGTGTTGGCCCGTCAGATGACTACGCAATCCCTGCACAACGGTCAAAGCCGATGAACCAATCAACATGCGAATATCGGACATCCGTTTGCGGCCTTGCTCACCAAAAAAACTGCGGTTCCGCTGCACAAAATGGATAAAGAGACGCTCGATCTGGTGCTGAAAGTCAGCGGACATCAAATCGATACGGCTCCAGGCAGTAAAATCGACCGCGCTCAAAAAAAGCCAGACTTCTTGCCGCTTTGCGCGATCAATGGGACGTGTGCGCAAAGTATTCGTGCGGTAGTCATAGAAGCGTGGATAACAAAAGTGAGCAATTAGCGTCTCCGCCAATTCAGCTTTCAGCCGTGCCAGTTCGGCAGGCGGAAGTTGACCTAGAAAAACGCCCATTACTACAACCCCTTTCACATGGCCTGCGCCAATTGACACGTTTATGGAACATCAGGGAACAATCTTAATAGTAGCCACTTCTAACGCTGTGTTTGCATGGCTACCAACCAGAGAGACAGTCGGATTGGCTACCTGCACGGCATACCACCTATGCCCATCCATTATCATACTGAACGGATAAGTAACCGGCAAAAGCACGATTGAAACATGGGCTAGCCCATTTGGGATATGGCTCAGTAAAAAAATGTCGCTAATCGTGGAGTATACCTGCCCCTGCTGCCAAGTATTGCTCGGACACCATTCCAAGGCGGGAAAATCGATGGTAGCATAATGCTCCATGCCGTTTGTATCTGCCACCATGACTAGTATACGCATTGGCACTTGCGTTGCGGCATTGACCTTCCAGAGTAATGAAATCTGCATTGCTCCCGTTGACAAACTATAGACTTTGGGCGTGACAACATGTAAGCCGACCAGGTTTATAGCTGACGCAGAACTATCGATAGCGGTAAAGGTCACGCCTGTCACATTCTGTGAAGGCTGGGGCACGGTATGAGTAAATGAGCAGAACATGTCTGGCAAGTTGGGCAGTAGTAGATCAACTGCACCACTTTGATAAGGTGAGTACGGCGAAACGCCCACGGAAGGCAGCCCCCGTTTGAGCAGTAAGTACCCATCTTGCGCCGCCTCTACACCATAATCTTCATGTAACAAGACTTTTTTAACTTCATCAACATAGGAAACTGCAATCAAGGGATAGGTGTTGCCCGTCACGTCCAGAAAGATATAATCTGCACTATCATCCTGATAGGGAAAGAGATAGATACTATTACGCTCACTAATATGTGGCACCAGATGCGATTGCGCCGAAACTGAGGCACTTGCCGGTATCAAATCAATGAAGTATTGTGCTAAAGTCACGTGCGCATTCGTCTGAGGCCATTGATACTGTGGTGTCATTGGCACTGCCCCTTGAAATGGGTCTATGCTTACGGCAGAGAAGGGCAATGCGCCACGAACCTCGTCCGCACGCACGACATCATAGAGCGCATACCCCAGCAATCCGATTAAGAGGGTGATATGCACCAAACGCACCAAAATTGACGATCTGGCGCGAGGCTGTGCTGTATCAGTATCAACCAGTTTCGTTTGCACGCCTCTACGTTGCTGAACGCGCAGTAGCACCCACTGCACAATCCACAATACGACCACTATGCCCTCGATAGTTGCGAAGATGAACACTGGTACAATCTCCGCGTTATATTGGAAATAGCCGCTACGCATGTTTGGCTCAGAACTCAGCAAATTAATCGCCAGCGAAGGCACCGCCAGTATCAAAGCCCAGGGGGCTAGAAGCGGCAGATAGCCAGCCGGGCTGAGCAGGATGCGCAGATAGTCCAAATGATAGTGATCAAAAACATAGACCCGCAAGATACCGAAGGGATGGAAGACAATAGAACGTATAATTTGAAATGGGCTACTGCCAAGAGCAGCATAGCGCGAGATCAGCAGTGGATGTCCGACGGGACTAAAGCTATGCATAATCCAATAGCCCACTCCCAGCCATACAGCCGCTAGCACAGCTAGAGCCAATCCACTTCGCCAACGCTGCTGGAATACAATTGACCAGAGACCAAAGAGCAGAATGACCGCTGGTATCTCTTCCTTACAGGCCATGGAGAGAATAGCAAAGACAAAGAGCCAGACTGTCTTACGCGTATACATGAAATACAAGGTGAACAGCAAAAATGCGGCGGTCAGCGTCACCGCGTGAAAGTCGAAAACGGTCGCCTGTTGCTGCGCGGGATAGAGCAAATACAGCACTGCAATAGCTACAGCCCCAAGCTCATTGCGCAAGCGCAGACGCGCTAGCCAGAAAGCTGGGAACGCACCACTCGCGACAACCAGGCTTTGAATGACCAGCAGCGTTTTCGGGTTGGGCCAGATGAGGTAAGAGAGCGAGATCGGGAACAGAATTGGCTCTAAGTGAATGGCTAAACGTGAAGTCCCACTACTACTATAGCAGTTGGTATCGTTGACAATATTGCAGATGGTCTGGTGCAGTACTTGACCGTGTAAAATGCTCCAAACGGCTTGATCCATAATGCCCAGGTCTTCCGCGCTGGTAATATAGGCATCGTGCCGCCCGGTCAGGTACAAGATAAAATACCCGGCAAAAAGCACGACGGCCAAGGCGACAAGGCCCGTTGCAAGCCAGAATAAAGGCGTATGGGGCATCTCCTCTGGAGCCGGATAGAGATGAATTCGGTTCCGCCACACCGCTATTTGTTTTCGTACAGTTGAGCTCATCATTCTACTTCCATTGTGTTTGAACTGCCGCTTATTATAGCACACGCCTCTCAGAAGCTGTATCAAATGGTACCTTTGCCACAGGGTTTTCTCAAAAGTCTTTTGGCAGTCGGCTGCCCCACCCCCCTGATGCCTCGCCCATCCCCCCTGATGCCCACAAGGGGCATCACTACATTTTGAAAGCGGCGGTCATTCAGGTTTTCGAATAAGCGCTTAATGGTATTGTGTCCGAGAGGAAAATGCAGGAGGCTTGTGATGGATGGGACATTTGTGACCCCCAAATTCTCAGTTGTATGGTGTCCGAAAGAATAATGCAGGAGACTTTGTGATGGATGAGGCATTTGTGACCCCCATTTCTCAGCGGTATTGCAGCCGATTAGGATAATGCAGGAGACTTTGTGATGGTTAGGACATTTGTGACTCCCAATATTTCAGGGATATTGCGACCGAGAGGAAAATGAATGTGGCTTTGTGTTGGATGGGACATTTGTGACCTATCTTTAACTGTGGTAAGAAGATGCTGGTGGGTAAGAGTATTGGGTTCACGCATAGGAGCGTGATGACCGTGCAAGTCCTGACAATGGATACCTTGTCTTGGCTTAGAAAAAGTATAGCATATTTGTACGAAGCAAGCAAGAGGTGAAAAAAGAAATGTTATGTAGACAAAGAATAGGGCAACACCACAGGTGGAGGTAGTCCTCGTTCAAGCAAAAGATAGCCATTACCTAGGGCGATAATACCATACGCTCCCCCTAGCAAGACCTTCTTCACCTCTCCATCATAGGCCCTTACATTGCTATAAGGGTATATATCACCTGTCACATCCAATAAAATATATTCTGCCTGCTCATCGCCGTATGGAAAAAGGTAGATGCTCAAACGCTGGCTGAGATGTGGCACCAGGCGCGTCTGTGCCGAAACAGATGCCGTCGGCGGTATCAAGGCCATAAAATGCTGTGCCATTGCACTATGCTCGCTCAAACGAGGCCAGCGAAAATCTTGGGCAAAGGGCATTGCGCTATGCGCGAAATCCACCAGCACGACGCTCCATACCACGTAGATGAGCAATGCAACGAGAATGTATCCGCGTAGGAGCCGCGCCTTCCTCCGCGGCAAGGTGAGGGATGTGTCATTTGGCAAAAAAGCCATTTGGCACCGTTGTACAAGCCACATTATCAGTACCATTGCCTCGATGGTGGAAAAGATCAGCACTGGCACTAGCTCGGCATTGTATTGAAAAATACCGCTATACATACCGGGGTCAGCACTCAACAGGTTCAAGGTTAAGGAGGGCAAGGCGAGAATAAGCACCCACGGAGCTAAAAGTGGGAGATAACCAGCGGGCGCGAGTAAGGTAGCAAGGTAGGTAGCGTGGGCATGTTCCCAGACGTGTTCTTTGAGGATATGGAGTGGGTGCAAAAGAATAGTCTGCGCGACTTGCAGCGGATTGCTGCCTAGATAGGTATAGCGCGATGCCAGGAGTGGGTACCCGGTGGGGCTAGAGAGATGCATCACGAGTAAACTCAGACCACTCCAGAAGACTGCCAACAAAACCAGAGCCAGCCCGATGCGCCAGCGTCGCTGAAAAAGCATCGACCAAAGCCCCAGGAAGACGATGAGCAGAGGAATTTCTTCCTTGCAGGCCATAGAGAGGATGGCGAAAAGCAAGAGCCAGATAGTCTTACGGGTATACATGAAATATAGGGTAAAGAGCAAAAGCGCAGCCGTAAATGTGACCGCGTGAAAATCAAAGGTCACGGCATTTTGCTGCGCTGGATAGAGCAAGTAAAGCAAAGCGATGGCGGCGCCAGCCCATTCATTGCGCAGGCGCAAACGTGCCAACCAGAAGGCTGGGAAAGCACCACTCGCGACAATGAGTACCTGCAATATCTGTAAAGCTTTGGGGCTAGGCCAGAGGAAATAGAGCAGCGAAACGGGAAAAAGGATTGGTTCAAAATGCAAGGCAAAACGAGAAATACCTTGTAGACTAGAACAATTGGTATCGTTGAGGATGTTACAGATCGTTTGCTGGAATAGATGCCCAAGGATTGTATTCCAAATGGCCTGGTCCATAATACCCAGGTCTTCCGCATTGGTGAGCAAAGCATCCTGCTGCGCGGTCAGGTAGCTGATAAAATAACTGGAAAAGAGCAGGGTTAGAGCAGCTACTATGCCTGTTGCCAACCAGAAAGAGCGGCTACGGGGCAAAGGCACTGGCGCGGGATAGAGGTAGCAGTGCTTACGCCATATCTTCAACGGCTGGTGCCATGCTGCCCTAGTCACCTGTTGATCCACGCTCCGCCATGGCAGGTGCAGCAGGTTCAGCAGGTGCAGTAGGCTCAGCAAGCTCCTCAGCTTCTCCAGGTTCAGCTACGACTTCAGTTTGCTTTTTTTCGACTACTTCAGCGTTTACTTGAGACTGCTTTTGCGCTGCTTGCGCTGCTTGTGCTTCGCGTACTTGCTGCTCACCACCAATGTAAGCGATGCTAACACAGATGAGTTCTGCTACGGTAGAAACGACACGCGAGAGCAGGGCGATTATAGCAACGAGGCCCACGGGAATAGCAGGGAGCGAGAGTTTAAAGAGCACTCCGATGGCTAATTCGCGGAAACCGAGTCCGCTGGGAGTGATGAAGGTAACAAAGCCGAAGTCCCAGGCAATAGCATAGATGCCGATGCAGATGGGTAACGCCGCCAGAGATGTTTGCGGCCAGAGCGCGAGTACCAGGACATAGAAGGCACAACCTGCGATAAACCAGCTTGTAAACCATGCCATGGTAACGAGCAGTATATCCGTATAGCTCAGTGTCAAGACCACGGGGTCGCGCTTCAACATGCGCAATGCGCTATTCAGGAGTCCATTGAGGATACGCGGATGCAACACCACAAGCAAGACAAGGAAAGAGACCATACCCAGCACGATGATGAAAGAGCTTTGAAAAAGCGTACCAACGGTGCCCAGGTCTCCCCAGAAAAGTAAGCTGACGGCGAAGATCAATGCGCCCGCCGCGAGTTTCGTAATCAGTTCGACGGTCATGCTGGCAAAGGCGATGGGACGTGAAACACCATATTTGCCTACCCACAGGATACGTGTCAGAACATGCCAGACATTGCCCGGAATGTAGCGCACAAATTCGGAAGCCAGGTAGATGCGCAAACACGCCCGTAACGGTAAACGATGACCAAGCCGCCGCAACACCGCCTGCCAAATCAAACCATACGACAACTCCTGGAGTACAAAGCCAAAAAAGGCCAGTGCTAGGAGCCAGTAATTCCATTGACTGGCACTTTTGACAAGGATATCCCAATCCCAATCACGAATTTTGACGAGAAAGAAAATGGCAATAGCCACAGGCAAGCCAATTTGTAATACACGCTTGCCAATCTTTTTCAGTGCAGGATTGTGCATTATTTCAGTTCCTGCCTGATACTATACTCTTCGTTGGATTGGAAGGCGTAGTAGCGAATCATTTCGCTCTGCAAACCGGTCAGAATAAACTGAACGCCAAAGAACATGAGAATGATACCCACAAAGAGCAGTGGTTGATTGTGAATTGGCCCGTAGTTAAAGAAGTAACTGCGGATCACCACGTAGGCATCAATGAGCATACCAGCAAGGAAGGTCCAGAAGCCCAGTGGGCCAAAGAGCCGCAGGGGGGTACGCACGAACGTCGTGAGAAAGAGGACGTTGAGCAGGTCTATCAAGCCGCGAGCAAAGCGTCGTGCGCCGAACTTGGAGACGCCAAATTGACGTGGATGGTGCCGTACTTTGATCTCTGTGATGCGAAAGCCACGCCACTGCGCCATTACCGGCACAAAGCGGTGAAAATCGCCATAAAGCTTGAAATGCGTATCCTCAATCACTTCACGTCGATACGCTTTGAACCCATTGTTGATGTCATGCAAGTGGACGCCTGTCTAGGTTCTGACCAGCTTTTTGAAGATACTAGTAGGGAACGTTTTGGTGATAGGGTCCAGACGTGGAAATTTCCAGCCAGAAACCAGGTCATAGCCCTCTTCCAGTTTGGCTAGGAAATTCGGAATCTCCTCCGGGTCGTCCTGTAAATCGCCATCCATGGTGAAGATAACTTCGCCACGACAACGGCTAAAGCCAGCTACCAGGGCTGGTGTCTTGCCAAAGTTACGGCGGAAGCGAATCACGCGCACAGTTTCGGGATATTGATCGTGGAGCTTCGTCAATTCTTTGAAGGTATTGTCAGTGCTGCCATCATCCACAAAGATCACTTCGTAGCTCTGTCCGAGTTTGTCTAATTGGGCCGCTAACTTCTCAAATAAGATTGCTATGCTCTGCTGCTCATTCATGACCGGAACTACGAAGGATATTGCCACCGCTTTTTCCGCGGACGCCGACTCCAACGCCTCTTGATCAAGAGTGACGTCCGGTGATATTTTTATTTGTTGCATTTTCTATGATCTCCATGGGACGCGCCGGGCGAGAAATATTTTTGGCCCGCTGTCTCCCTTTAGCCTCTTTTGGCTTTGCTTGCCGCCAATTATAGCATACTGCCATGGTTATAGAATTGAAGATAGTACCACTGCCGCATAACCGCCTCCCTATCAACGCCTCTTCCTTAGTAATATAACGTATCATGAGCAGAAAGAGACACGCATTCAGCATAACTAGGTACTTTGTATGAGTCGCGCAAGGACGTAGGCGTATTACGATGAAAGCTGCGCGAATAAATCTGGTCGATCTGAGGTCAGTGAATCGACACCTGCTTCCGCGAAACGCTGCATCTTATGCACTGAATTCACTGTCCAAAGGCCAAGTTTAAAGGTATGCTTGTGAAATACTACTGGCATTTCGGCTGTAAAGAGTTTGGCGTCCATATTGATCCATTGGCAACCCAGGGCTGCTACTTGCGCGCTAAGATTTTCCAAGGCATGGCTAGCGCGAGCATCCCACTCGTGATTGGAGACCAGTGCGCCCGTTGGTAGGGCAGGTTCCAATGCTTTGATTTGCGGCAAAACTGTCCAATCAAACGACATGACCAGGACATGCTCTAGCATAGCTGTAGCCCGTAGCTCTGCTACGACGGTTTCTGCCATGTGGGGATAGGAGCCATACACACCATCGCGATTGCTGGGTTTGATCTCAATATAGACGTTGACATGTCCTTTAGCAAGGTCCAGTACTTCACGCAGTGTAGGTATCTGTTGTGGCTCAGGCCAGCCAGCGGGGAAATGCGCGGCAGCATTCAAACTGCGCAGGTAGGCAAAATCGAGGTCGAGGATATTGCCACGACCATTGGTCAGTTTATCAACTGTGTAGTCGTGAAAGACGATCGCCTGACCATCGCAGCTCAGATGAACATCAAGTTCGATGGCGTCAATCGGCAAGGTCAGTGCATTGCGAAATGCCGCGAGCGTATTTTGTGGTGCAAGCTCTGAACCTCCACGATGGGCAACGCGTTCTACATGCTGGCTCATGCGATTCTCTTTTCTTAACAAAAACAGTGACGAGACAAAAAATGGCGGTAATTACCATTTTCATGATATCACGCTGCGATAAGTTGCGAACAGCTACGAATAGCAACAAAAATTCCTTTATTGTATAGTGACAAGTAAGCTCTCCATCTATTAGGGGGATTGGCGAGGACAGGCCGATAAATCGGCGGTGGCGGCGATAAATCGCGCCCTACGGAGAGCCCGGAAGGATGGAGAGCAGACAAAAAACCTTTGTTCTGGTAAGAAAGGAGTTCTAAATGGAACTTACTGTAGGAATGAAAGGCGAGGCCAGCACGCTGGTTTCGCATGATAACACCGCCTCTTCGGTGGGCGCGGGAGGTGTTGATGTATTTGGGACGCCGATGATGATCGCGCTGATGGAGAATGCGGCCTGGGCTGCTGTCGCCAAGGGCTTAGATGCGGAACATGTGACAGTAGGAACGGTGGTCAATGTGCGCCATCTCGGTGCCACCCCTCTCGGTCAGCAGGTACGCGCCATTGCTGAACTGGTCGAGATCGATGGTCGCCGCCTGGTATTTAATGTCGAGGCATACGATGAACACAAGAAAGTCGGCGAGGGCCAGCACGAACGTTACATCGTAAATCTGGAGCGGTTTATCAAGCGGTTAGAAGCAGAAAAATAGCTTCCCTTATACATGGGGATATGGTATAATGAATGTGCATCCAGAGGAGCAACTTAGATTGATTTTCTGGTGCCATCTATTCACCAGGGGATGTCGGGTTTCGACAGGCGAACAGATTGTTGAATTGCAGGCCGAGGTGTCGGTACGCACTCTCGTTAAACAACCGACAAAAAATTAGATGCCAAACAGGCACCTGCTTACGCTCTCGCTGCCTAATAACCAGTGATGCGTCGTCCATCCGGCTTTTTCTCGTGGGGCCGGGTATGGGCGTCAAAAACGCGAGATGCTATGACGAGGACTGTCTTCTAGTCGTCATTTAAGACCAGAGGGCCAGTGCTAAGGCATCCTGCCGATGGGAGGCCAAAGTACAAAGAAAAATCATCGGATAAGCCTGTAGTACATTCTCCGATAGGTTTGTTTGGACGGGGAGTTCAACTCTCCCCCATCTCCACCAGTAGCTTCCCTCATTTGGCCTGAAAAGCCGATTGAGGGATTTTCGTTGTCCAATATTGTCCAATAAAATCCAGCATTGTCAAGCGTATCTGCTCCCTACAATTATTTGCTAAAATCGCTCTATATGTCGCCTGAAAAGCAGGCTTTTACGCAAGATCAGCAAAGGGAAGTCACACAAAGTGGGTACACGCGCAATTTGCACAGGTCTCTGTCACCCTATCAGGTAAAGACGGAAACGATGCAAAAGAATACCAAATTGAGGACATACAAGAGGCTTTGAGAAAGGTTGGAAAGAATTATGAACCCTAAACATTATTCAATGGTCATCCAGTGGGATACCAGAGACAACATTTACGTTGTCACTGTTCCAGAACTAGGGTGCAGGACCCACGGAGAAACCTATACCGAAGCTATCGCCAATGCTTTAGAGGTTATTGAGCTTTGGATTACCGATGCTCAGAATGCAGGAGAACCTATTCCACAACCAATGGTAGCGGCATAAAAACGAGACAAAAACACGCATGTCTCTGTTTCCTCACGATATGAACGTGAGAGTTATTCTTGCTCTTGCCAGGTGCTACAGTGTAGCAATGGATGTAGCAACGCCGACGATACAAGGTTCACAATGAAATACACTAACGGACGGTTTCAGAGTGAAATGCCCCGTAGCGAACGCCAGTGAACAGTTTTTGGTGTGTTCAACTCTCCCCCATCTCCACCAGTAGAAGTAGGCGGGAAGAATACGTGTAAACGCTCTTCCCGCCTACTTCTACAAACCACCCTTTCTTGCCATTCTCCCTTCACTTTGCTGAAATGTAGCATCCATGTAGCAACCGCACCTCACACAACTTTACCGTTGCGACGTACCTGTTCAAGTTTAAGCACGGATTAGTGCTCTCCTCAGAGTTTATGCCATACGTATGATCTGTGCTTCTACAACAGGAATATGATTGACTTTCATCTTCAAGATATCACATAATACCAAAATGCACGTCTATATAACACCATGTGTTCAAGATGAGCTATAAAAAACGAGGTAACGGTGCGTTTGCAAACGCACCGTGAGAGAATATATTGTATCCTGATGTAGAGCCAAATGATTAAAATGTATCAGCAAATCGGCTCAGAGACCAGACCTCTTCCATACTCGTGTAGGTGGACATTGAATGAAAGCGTCTCAACACTGCTGGGAAGCCGACGGTGCTTTCTCCCTTTTCTTCTTCTGCATCACATTGTTGAACAATAGAAGCAACAAAATCTTCCAACAGAAGCCCATCAAATAGTAATTGTTCTACTGGGAGTTTATGGATGGTTAAGGTTATAGACCGTCTTTTTACCTGGAAGTACTCTGATTTTTGTGAGGGTGGTAAGAACGAATTTCCTGGTAAGCGCCAATCTCCGCAAAAGCACCTTGCCTCGAACCCTGCATCCCTAAGCGCCTGGGTAATTGCGTTTGTGTTCAACCGATAGTGAACGTGGAAATATCCTGTTACGAGGGCAGATACAGTATTGGCCTGAAACGGATAGACGGTATATGGCACGCCGAAGCCGGGTCTTGCCATCTTAGTTTGCGATGTGCCACTCAACTCGTCCGTACAGTAGATTGGCCATATATCAGGAGAGAGAAACTTCTGAGTTTGCGTCTTCCAAGCCTCATTCAAGAAATCAGCAGAAAACTTACCTGGGTCGTTGAAGTTTGTAACGACTATAGCCAGATAAGAGTTCGCCACAAAGCCAACGCCTTCCTCTAATGATTGTACGATAGCCTGAAAGAGCAAATCTATATTCGTTTTGATGATGCCACTCGATGAGGTCATCTTACGATGCTCGAAGAGCTCTCCATCCGGACGAATATAAGCATGTTTATTGACCAACTCAGCAACTTTTTCTCCCATCTTCTTTTGTTTCGAGCCGACTTTATCCTTTGCTTTGACTTCCAAGATGTATGCCATGCTGGGATCATCGGGATAAAATATGGAAAGGTCCCACACTCTCAGCAAGTTTGTATAATCGTGGCGAAGTGCAAATGCTTGATAGTCAATCCAAAGTTCATCAATAGTTTCTACTTCCTTTGCAGCTCCACGACTTTTTGAACGAGAGATAGGGCCTGGACTGGTATTGTTTCCCAAGGCAAAAATAGGTAATGCGCGAAATCCATAGAGTTGCCATGCCATCGCATCACCAACCGACCGATACTGATATCCGAGACGTTGATATAATTTATGCTCAAACCCTCCCTGTAGCACCTCTTTTTCTAGCTTTACCTGCTCGGCTTTGATTTCTACAATATCTTTTCGGTATGGAAGTCGCTTAAGTTTTTCCTCAGCACGCTTGACCTTGGTACTCGCTTCCTCTGCTGAATTATCTACCTGCTCAATGCATTGTCCCAGTTGCTGTTGCACGTTGTGGTAGTGCGTAATCTCTCGGCAATTACGTACCGCTTTGATTAATGTTTCAATGTTCTCAAATGCTGTTGCTTGTTCTGCATGCCTTTGTAACCAATTTTCCCGTATAAGATCAATATTTGTCAATTAAGCGGTTCCTGGACTTTCTAAAAGAAGGTTCCTTTCATCTTCGTAACAATCAGTTTACGTGCTAGTCATTATATCAATAGCTGTAAACCTGTAACAGCTCAGGTCAGCAGAGATGACTGAAATGAGGGAAGGACAGGATGACCGCAAAGAGTCGCCTTCAGAGCCGACAAAAGGGGGAATCCTTGTTTGCGCAAGGTGGACAAA
>JBBQXY010000019.1:0-52486 GCA_038209195.1 Ktedonobacterales bacterium
TTATCCTGGGTGGGATTGGAGCTTTCCTCCTGATAAATAATAACAACCTCAACAATCAGCATAGTGACGCCACGGCTACTGCCAACACCAACGCAAATAACGCCCATGCCACGGGCACCGCTCATGCCTTGGCGACCGCTCATGTTCTCGCGACCGCCCACGCCAATGAAACCGCCATCGTCACTTCTCATTATCAACCCTTTACAACACTGTCATTCACTGATCCATTAACGACCAGCGATACCCAGTGGAATTCGGGTGCTTCCTGCCTGTTTTCAGCGGCGGGCTATCAAATAAGTACGGCCCAGGCGGGCTTCTTCCATGAATGTTTCTCCCCCTCTATGAAATTCGGCGATTTTGCCTACCAGGTCAACATGACCATCAACAGTGGTGATTGTGGGGGCCTCTTGTTCAGGGTAATCGATACCAACAATTTCTACATGATGGTGATCTGTGTGAATGGTGCCTATGATTTCGGGGCGTATATCAACGGCAAAGCGATCTGGGCGAATAATTTTACGCAAATGCCAACGAATCCAGCCATCCACCAAGGAACAAACCAACAAAATGTCGTCGCAGTCGTTGTACAAGGCAATGCTTTTAACTTGTACGTGAATAACTCAAGTAAACCAATCGGTGTATTCACAGACTCTAATAACTCGTTTAACCAAGGCGTAATCGGTTTGCTTGCTCTCGACAATGTCAATCCAACCTCCGTCACCTACACCAATGCCGAGCTATGGACATAGGAAACCTGTATGCAAGGTGAAGGACCTGATGCCACACCGCGTGATGCCACACCCATCCCCCCTGATGCCCACAAGGGGCATCACTACATTTTGAAAACGGCGGGCATTCAGGTTTTCGGATAAGCCTTAAGGCGTCACGCCGAGGTTTTTCTGGATGAACAGCCCCATGTCATATGTGCCGCCGGTATCGCCGATGGCGCGCCGATCCCACCACCACTGCCAGACGTGTTGGACGGCCAGGCCAAAGTTAAACTTCGCATTGGGCGGCGGATTATCTCCATACGACAACCAGAGCCACGGACCAACGCCCCCATATGTTGCTTCACCATCACAATTGTCGGTTTTGGTCGGCACACAGGGTGGTGGCTTGTATCCCTCGTCCCACCATGTACGCATATGGTATTGATGGAACAGGTAGGTACCCTTTGCACCTGAATATTGGGAGGCAGCATTGTACAGATTGTCACCACCCGTGATAATCACCGGATACGACTTCGCGGTAGAGGCACACCCATCGGGATAGTTGAAACAGACATTGGTGTAGTCGCGTACATACCAAGCGAAAGGCCATGTAGCGTCGTTCATCAGGCCGATGGGCAAGAGACGCTTGCCGCCATACAGCTTCTGGTCGAGCGCATCGACCTTCGCCATCACCGTATTGACGTCAACCGTAGTTTGCACATAGACCATCATCTCGTGAGGGCCATCGGCAGCATGAACATACGAGACTTCATACATGTTATGGAGCGTCGGCAATAAGAGCAAAATTGCCAGCACAAGGCCAAAGACCGCCGCAGTTCCATTGAGCAAACCTACGCGCCGACGTAGTCGCGGACGGAAGGCAGGATTCAGCTTACCAGCGTCTCCCTCGACACCTGCTGGCACGATTACCGGATGCTCCTCGTTCTCATACTCGTCCTGCACAGAAGCTACCAGATCAACGCGCTCCGTGGAAGCAGATTTACCCAACCGACTCTTCACCAGCTTGATACAGGTTACTACTGCTGGCTCAAGACCTATCGCCGCTAACAGCATCATCGGCATCGTCATATGGATCATCAACCAGGGCATCTTTTCGGCAGCCCATGAATAGATGAAGACATTACCCACGAACCAGTAAGCCAGGAAAAGACGGAAACGCGTTGGTCGCAAGACACTGCGTACCAGGCCAACAATTCCGAAAACGACACCGATCTGCTCATACAGAGGAATTAACATCAGGTAGTAATACCATGGCTGTCCACCACGCGCCACCTGCTGCTGCTGTATCCAATAATACAGTCCTTGCCAGATGCCATCGCCGATGCCATTTTTGATGTTGGTAAAGAGCACGGTAAAGAGTATCAGGAAGACAGCCCAACCGGCCAGGAGAGCGAAAAACCAGTGCGTCCAGGGCATAGTAATGATGGTATCCAGCAATGGTTGGCGTTTGGGATCGATGCGCTTGGCGAGGCCACGGCGACCAGGAAGAGGCAGGCTGCCAAACATTTCACGCCCCAGAATGCTCAGCACATAGATACCCAGCAAAATGCCGATCCATGGCACAATAGCCACGGTCTTATCCTTCAACCCCTGCACATACAGATTGGAAGCAGTCGTATTTTTCGGGTCTGTGACATAAATGGAGAGTACTTTCAACCAGCCAAAGAAGGCTTTAGCAGCAAGCCCCGCCGCTGCGAAGTAAGCTAAGAGGAAGATAGGAGCGGTTGTGCGCGGAATATACCAAGGAGTGGGCCGCCCATCAGACTGCTGCGAGGGTAGCTTCTTGCGCAACCCAATTTCCCAAACGATCAAAGCACCCATAAAACTGCCAAAAACGGCTATGGTTAGAAATGTCGCCTCTTTAGTGGCGTAGGAGAGCGCGAAGGCCAAGGCCGCCAGCACCAGCCAGCGCATCTTGCGGTCACGCACGTAGCGAGCCACCGAGACGACCAGCAACAGGGTGAAACAGGCCATGTAGATGTCTTCACGAGCAAAGCGCGAGAAATAGACCATACTGGGCGAAACAGCCAAGAGGAAACACGCCAGGATTGAGCCCCACTTGCCCAGGTAGTCACGCACAAAGTAGGGGAGTACCACGATCAACGAACCAAGGGTAGCAGCAGCAATGCGGACAGTCGTGGTATTAATACCGTGGTCAGGCGCATTTAGCCATTGCGAAATCTGATAGACAAAGGCGATAGCATGGAACTGGAATGGCCCGTGCAACAGTGGGTCATAGTGATAGCAGGAAACACTCGGATTGAAGCAGGACGCCCAGCTTTCCATATTGTGCATGAGTTGCAACGAGAAATATGCATGGAGGCTTTCGTCATGATGCAAAGGCTTATCGCCCAATCCCCAGAAGCGCAAAATTGTGCCGAGCAAAATAATTGCCCAGTACGGTGCCCAGGTAATCAGTTGCTCTCGTGAAGGTGGGGTGAAGCGCAACTTTCTCGGTCCCTCTGTCGGCTCGTCAGCGTCAACCTCCTCGGCGCTTGACATGCCTTCCAGCGAGTCCTCCACTGTATCGTTAGCATGTACCTGTGTGCTGGAACTGCCGGGCGCGAATTGAGGCTCTTCCGCAACAAGCAGCGCATCTGAAAACTGGATGCCGCTCAGCGACTCGCCCATAGCATGGACTTCCTCGTGCGCCGACTGAACGTCAAGAGGTTCCTCCACAGCATCTTCTTCCTCACTATACAGATCATCCACCAGCGGCTTATCTACAGCCTCATTATTTGCTCGTGGTTCAGTTTCATAACTCTTCAAAAAAGCCTCCTTGAGTACCGGCAAGGCACCTCTATCTCAACCTACGCTTATTTACAGGTACAGCCACTTCTCATTAGTATGCGCACAATGCTACTTTTTGACTTCATATATTGTTACCCCGTTGGCAGAGTAGACCACTTGCATAAATGCAGCGAAGCGCTGTAAGTCCGCCTTTGGATACTTCAATTGCTCTAATTGCCCAACGTATATATATTGGGCCTGGTAACGAGCAAGTACATTCAAAACCACTGCTGGATGCGGGTCCGTATAAATACTTACCACATCCGCGCCACGACTATTAAAATCAATGGCATTCTGACCTTTATTCAGCCAGTTCACCCGCCATTGGTACTCGTGTCCAATCCAGCCCATGATCGTGGGCAAACCAGTGAAGGCAGAGATACGCCCATAGCTGCTATAGTCATCTCCAACCGCCTCTACAATCACAGGGTTACCGCTCACATTGCTAGTGAGCCAGCGAATAGCAGCATAATCGCCAGCGGTAGTATAATCGCATTCTGGAATAGTGCAGTTTTGCAGATAATTGATGCCATCCAGGCTATTGACGCGTTGCGTGTAGTGATTCGTTCTCGCATATGTCCCGGCCAATGGATAGACTGCACTCGCCAGGAGCAGAAGCAGGAGTCCGACGCCCCACAACGACTCGACACCGCGCTGCATAAAGCGCTGTCCACGCGCTATCAACCCCGTGGGCCGGAAACTATCCAAGATAAAGTAGAGCCCCGCCCCAGAAGTCACCGCCAGCAAGGCCCACGCTTGAAAATAGAACTTAAAGACACTGTTCATACGCGGGTAACTGCCCGCGAACACATCCTTTAAATAAAACAACTCGGTGACAGCCACCAGACCAAAGGCCACACTACCTAATAAGAGGACAAATGCCTGTGGACGATCGCGCAAACCGCGCAGTATTGCCACCGTCGCAAAGGCAGCGATACTGCCCGCCACGAGAAAGGTGATACCATTGGAAACAAATCGTGCCAAAATCAAAGCCGCCACGACAATAGCCACGACACTGATCAAACCACCATTTAACCAGGCTGGTCGCGCTATTCGTGCTGCAACCCTGGCATCTCTTGTATCCCTGGCATCCTCTGGCTTCTCGACATCCTCCGCTACCGCCATCACGGCAATAGCTGGTTCTGCATCTCCATGGGCAACACCCACGTTTAGATCAGTGATAACTGCTGGTTCCCCACCAATGGTGGGCGGACCGTCATCGCTCGTATCAGTTTCCACATATTCAGCGGCGGCAAAAAGCGGATGTTTGAAGGCGTTGGCAGCCAATAGTGAAAGGAAGACGAAGGCAAAGACGCCGTAAATTAAGATTTCGTTCGCTAGTGGCGAGCGATCAGCAGGCCCCACAATACCAATACCCTGCGATGGAGAGTTGAAGTTCAGGTAAAATGGCGCGTAGAGCATGAACGAGAGTGCGACCAATCCGGCACAGGCGGTAAAAACATCCAGCAGTAGTTCCAGGCGAAAACGCGACCCGTAAGCTAACCACTGCTGTAGCGCGATACAGATAACGGCTAGCCCAACATAGGTAGGGTAATCCCACCCGTTCATTGTGAAAAGGCCACCGAGCACCAGTGCTGTAGTACCCATCGTGAAGGGAAGCTGCCAACCGTGCCCAAAGACAAAGAGACCTCGGCCCCCCTTGCTCGTATCATTCCCGTCCCCTGTATAGGCCAGGAAGAGATTAAAAACAAGTCCGATAGCGAGAATAGTAAAGGCAAGGGCCAGGACGTGCGCGTGAAAGCAGGAGAGCAAGAAGCTAAAGGCGGGAAATTCGTTGATCGTCTTATCAACAACGCGCGAAGGGCTATACCAGTTGAATTGAGAAAAGTCGCCATGCGCCTCCCACCACTGCTGAGTGGCGGCAAGGTTGCCAAGGACCAGCCCCATGATAAAGGTCAAGAAACCATAGGGCATGGCACGCCACAGGGAAGGATACACGGCATCGGCTGGCTCATCTACGGCATCCGCCCCTCGACCGCGTTTATAACGCGCCCAGGAAACGATATTGCAGGTAACGCCAAAAAGATTGACAGCGGTCAAGCCAAAGAACATGCAAATACCGGTATTGAAAGCAATTGAAGGGCTCTGACCGAGCAGTTTTGCCAGCACCGCAGCAGTATAGTGGGCATAATAATAGTAGTTGATAGGAAGACCCGCATACCACATATCGCTCGGCGGGAAATGAGGGCTGCGCATAATAGCGGCAATGAAGCCTTCATCCATAAACATTTCAGAACCCTGAATATTTGGCACATAGGAGCGAATCCAGCCCAGGAGGAACATCATGCCAAAAAAGACGAGTTCAGTGACGATGATATAGAAGAGGTTAATGCGCACCACTCTAAAAATCATTTGACGTACTCTGAGAAACCCAACGAGGTTGAAAGCCAGTAGCAGCAGCAGTACACCCACGATAAAAAATCGGCTAAAGGGCAAGTACAGCGTCATAAGTGGTAGCCACACACAAAAAGCCAGCACTGCCACGCCCAGTGCTTTGCTAAAGGCCCAGCCGCGATCTGGTAGATTGTGAAAAACCGTGAAGGTGAGTGGTAGGCAAATGAAGCCCAATACCTCGACCAATGCCCACATTTGTAATAGTTCGACCATAAACTCTCTCAGTTATTTTTTGACACTCTTATAAAACACGTTCCCAACAGAGCTATTTTACCGATGTTGGTCTGTTTGTACCATAACTACAGACGGAATGGATAGGAGAGAAGTTCCTAACCATACCTTTTTGGCTATCGTATCCAATCAAGCCTGTTTTCTCATCTATCATTTTATGACTTCATAAATCGTCACGCCATTCGCGCGATAGACGATGCGCAAAGAGTCACCGACCATGCGGTCGAACTTGGCAAGGCCATTTGTCGGCTGAGTGCCATAAAGTTGTTGCTCTAATGGACCAACATAGATATATCGTACATGGTAGTAATGCAAAAATTCTAACGCCATTGCCCCATCTGTTGTAGTATACATGATATTGATGTCTGCGGCACGATTAATAGACTGATAGTCATAGCGTTGTTCGCTGACATGGTCAGGCCATCCCAAGACATCGGGTAAGCCGGTATAGACGGAGACGCGGTTGTACCACTGGTAAGAGGCAAGAGCAGCACCTTCCAACACGACTGGTGAACCAGCAACATTGTTGTTCAACCAAGTGATGGCCTGTGCATCGGCGAGATAGAAGGTGTAGGCAAAGGCAAAGCCATCCAGTGTCGGCGTATAATCGGCACTTTGCAGCGCTTGCGAGCCCACTAACGCTGCCCATTCAGCATGGTCGTTGATACGAGCCACCGTTCCTTCAGTGAGGAAGACGGAACAGCCCAACACCAGCACAACGAGGCTCACCGACCATATGTGTCGCAATGTACCACGCAAAAAAGTCCATATTTGCCGCACTGCTAACGCACCGCCAATAGCAAAGCACAGCCAGGCTTGCATAGAAAACTTAAAGACGGTGTTCATGCGAAAATAATCGCCGCCATCAAGAAAGTCACGCACATAGACAATTTCTTGACCAAGTGTAATGCACAGCCCTAACAATAGCAGCAGATAGGCGAAACGCACAGCGCTCTCCTTCGCCCCCTTCCCCCGTTGCCCACGCTCCCATAACACGTAGAGCACGATACCAAGCCCAAGCAGTGCGATCAGCAGTGTTTTCAGGCCGAGCAGCGTGATAAAGGTCAATACAACTCCGCTCAGCAGGAGATAGCCGACGATACGACGCCGTTCGTACATTGTGCCATTTTTCGTTGCCCACCGGCGATAGAGCTCCAGCAGAAAAAAACACAGGGCAAGAAAAAGCCAGAAGCCAAAGACGATGAGATAGTCACTGAGAGAAGTTCCCTGCGTCACCAAGCCAATGCCATTGACATAGAGTTGCTCGTAAGAGCGGTAAAAAGGCCAATAGAAGAGGTAGCCCAGCCCAAAAAGCAGGGCAAAAGTGAGCAGCGAAAAACCGAGCGCGAGCCAGAGTTCCAGCTTCGCGCCCATCCTTTTTTGCTGAAAAGTTCGCACCAGCAGCACCGTTGCGAGCACGAGCGCGTAGACAGGCATATCCCAGGTATTGACACAGGTTATCGTGCCAAAAACAAATGCTGCTAAGAGATAGAGCCCATATCTCTCCCGGCGGCGTGTTCCCAAGGTGCTATCTTCTTCACTACCGGACAAAAATAAGGTGGCGACAATGCCCAACATCAACACCGCTAGTGGTAAATCCATCACATGGGGATGCACATCGGCAAAGAGAAAGCTCCAGAAAGGAAATTCGTTGATCGTGAAGGGGATGATGCGGCTGCTTTGCCAGTAATTAAAAGGGGAAGGTGGGAGATGAGAGAGGGTGTCGGCAATCTGCCCCTTCAATTGAATCAGGCCATCGAAATTACCAATGAGGGCCGCGAAATAGCCGCCCAGCAGACCTACCCAAACGCGACGTGTCAGATTATACAACAAAGCGAAGACGCCAGTGAAGGTGAGAGCAAAGAGCGTGGGAATGATCAGGTTAAAAGCGGTGGTAGGGACAATACCTGTCAACTTGATAATGCTACCCCAGATGACATAGCCATAATAATAGTAATTGATATAGCCACCGGAAAACCAGGGATCATACGGTGGCATGTACGAACTACGCAGGATGGCATTAAGAAAGGCCAACTCCATCGGCTTCTCGCCACCCAGAAAAATATGCCACGCGTCGGGGTTGAGCGAGCGAATGCCCACGAACAGCAAAAAGGCCAGCGTAAAAAGACCTTCTTCCAGCAACAATAGCCGCCAGTGCGAACGCAGAAATGCCCACAATCTCTCTCTCTGCCAGAAGCCCATTGCCAACGAGCAGAGCAAAAACGCGCCAACAATGAGCCAGACCGAGAGTTGGCTGAATGCCAAAAGATGGAGGCTTGCCAGCAGCCAGGCACTATAAGCAAGCAAGAGGATGCCCAGCGTCTTACTGAAAATATAGCCTCGGTCTGCCAATACGCGAAAGATGGCAAAAACAAAGGGATATGCCAGCAATCCTAAGGCCAGTATCGCCAACCACCAGATGAGCACTGGTACCGTATTGGCGATGCTACCCGCCGGAAATTGCACGCCAAAGGGAGGCGATTGTTGATCGTCGGCGATCTGCTGCGGCGTCAATAAGAGCGAACGCTGTGTACCAGAAAGTTGCGCACCCATGGGTGGCAATTGTACACCTTGCAGCAGCTTTTGCAAAAGTTGGTCGGAGGTATAGGGATAAGGATTTTCGCGCACGAAGATGCGTGCCGTCGGATGGTCAAATACTGAATAGCTCTCATCAGCATTGCTATCATCGAGCGTTATACCAAAGAGATTGGGGTGGTTTGAGAAAGTGGCAGCCAGGCGAAAGCCGAGTTGCCCACTGAACAGCAATTGGTAGTAGTGGATAGTCAGCGGGTAGCGAAAGGGCAAGCGTGGGATAGATTTATCCAGGCGATCAGTAGGCATGGTAATCGCATCAATAGTGGGCAGAAGTTTGGCGAGCATTTGTGCCTTAGCCGTGGTATCGTCGCCGTAGAGGTCCAGGCCTGTTTGTAGCTGCCCAGTAGCGTCTGGATAGGTCGCTTGCTGATAGATATCCGGCGTGTTATTGCCAATCGCGACGGGTAATGGATCATCCCATTGTTCGTAGGTCAAGACACTACCCGCTTTGATATGACTATAGATCCATTCAGAGGCCTGGATGCGCGTATTGGGTTGGCTATACACATTGAGGAGAGCCAACCCCTGGAACATAGAGCCACCCAGTACTAGCGCGATCGCCACATACGGCAGCACAGCCACAACCTTGCGTTGTAAACCAGTCTTAGCTGGTTGCAGATGCACATAACGTACCAAGGTCAGCAAAAAAGTGGCGGCAACCAGTGTCAAGAAAGGATAGATGGGTAGCATATAGCGCATAAATTTGACGTAGAAGTCGCCTACTATGGCGCCGTAGACGACGACCCAGGAGAGCACAACTATCCAAAGAGTTGCTTCACGCTGCCATATGCGCCAACAGAGCCACACTAATCCGATACCTACCGCTAGCCCCAATGTCACGCCCATACCCCAGAAAAACATGTTTTGCGCTTCATTAAGATACGGCACCGTCCCAGCGAACTGCCGTACATACGGTAAATCTGCCAGACCACGGGCGAGATCACCCTGATCCTTCACCTGTTGCACAAAATTCGTTTCGTCCAGCAGTGCATAGGGCATAACTATAAGAAATGAGGCCATTGTTATGCACAGCAGTACCAGCAGGGCGATGAGAGACGAGAAGAAGTCACGTTTGTAGAAGCGCAAAATGAAGGCAACGATGATAGGTACGATGAGCGGCGCGGCACTAAATTTTGTGGCTACCGCCAATCCATAGCCAAGGCCAGCAATAATAGACCAACGCACGGGTGCTTCAGTACGAACCAGTGCGACACAGGCGAGTACGGTGAGCATGACAAAGAAGAGGAGCACGGTATCTACTACGTAGAAGTGTGAGAGTTGCAGTTGTAATGGCGTGAACGCTACCAGGGCGGTCGCGAGTAAAGCAACACCCCAGGCGTGATTACGATCACGAGTATGATCTTCCACTAGCAGCAAGCCCAGCCAGCCAGTCAGTAGAATGGTACCGCAATCAAAAAGGGCCGAAAGCACTCGGCCTACCAGTGTTAGTCCTATCATAGTGCCCAGTTGCGGGTTCATATGTGACAGAAGATTGCCCGCCAAGGCCAGAAGGTACAGCGGAAACGAGCCATACGCGAAAAAGTGCGGATTGAGCGGAGAATTGACAGGGTCCATGAACTGTGCCAAGCTATGAGGCCAGGATAAGGCCAGCACGCGGAAGAGGATTTGTCGCTCATCTGGTTGGAAGCTGTTCCCTTGATCCCAATTCAGGCCATACAGGCGCAAAGCCAGACCCAGTAAAGCCATGCCCACAAGGGCCCATAGACGCCAACGCACTATGCTTTTCAAGCCTATAACTCCACAATCAAGTGAGCTGTAAAAGCTCCTCTTCCATCTCTCGCCATACTATTTGCTCTGCCTGCACGAGGTTCATAGACTGATGCAACCCGGTGGCCTGATTCAACTTGGTCGCCACCCGCTGGCGAAATTTCGTAAAATATGTGCGCTGCACTGTGCTGGAAGGCATGTGCCAGAGTTCCATACTCTGCAACGGGTAAAACTCCTCAATCTCAAATGCCAACCCTATCATGTCCGCGTAACATTGGATAAGTTCAAGGCGAGAGGAGGTAAAATAGTCAAATTGTGTGCTTGAGACAAGGAAACAGCCCGCGATGTGATCGCTCCTCAGAATAGGGTAGGCGGTTGAGCTTTTCTCATATTCAGTCTGTTTGGCGGGAAACATGCCATGGTTGCCATCTAAATTTTGCAAAACAAGTGGCCTCCCCTGGGTTGCCACGTAACCAGCCATGGATTCCGCGCCCAGGAAGAGCGATTTGCTTTCCAGGTTTCGCTCCCAGGGAGTTGTACCGATGCCAAACCCCTCACGCAGACTATGAATCTTGCCATCAGTCCACTGTGACATACAACGAACAATGATGATCGCTATGCCCTGGTGGTGCGGATCCAGTTGTTCACTCGCCTGTTGCAAAATCATTTGATGAATGGTCTGGAAGCGCATCGATGAAGGAACATTGGAAAAGGTATGGAAGACACGGGCGTAAAATTCGGAGGGAATCTCTGTCTCGCTCTCATCAAATGTATCATTTTGGATGGATAGGGCGAGGTCAGCAGGCAGTAATGCTAACAAGGCATCACGGTAGGCAGGTAGAGATTGCAGTAATCGATGCAGATTTTGTGGACGCGGCTTCATAGAATCACTTTTTGTCCAGCGCATCAAGGTAAAAGGAGTTATCTCCAGTTCACTGGCAATGCGGTTCCGCTCTGCTGGGTCTTCAATAATGTGTCCTAATAATTCGCGCCATGTCATGGGGTTCTGCATATGTATTTCTACCCCCTACTCAAATATCACCCTTGTCTTAACTGTGCCTAATGATAGCAGTTTAACCAATAAACGTCAATCAAAAAAGTTGGGTTATCAAATGAAAGAGGAAGAGATCAGTTAGAATACTGATCTCTTCCTCTTTCATTTGATAACCCATGTTCTCTAAAAACTATTTTGCGGTATAAGAGCTAAGGTATGCACTGTCAATTTGTCATCGGCGGCATCGACAGTGATGGTATCGCCTGGGGCAAAGGTGCCACGGAGAATGGACTCGGCCAACATATCTTCCAGCATGCGTTGCACCGTTCTGCGCAGCGGTCGTGCTCCGTAGACTGGATCGAAGCCATACTTGACCAGCAAAGCACGAGCAGCATCCGACACCTGGAGGTTAATATCTTGCTGAGCGATATGATCTTGCGTTTGCGCTACCATCAAGTCTACAATCTCACGCAGGTGTCCTGGTTCCAGCCTATGGAAAGGCACAATCTCGTCGATGCGGTTGAGCAGTTCAGGCCTGAATAGGTCTTTTAACGCCAGTGTGACCTGCGTTCGTATGCTCTCAAGGTCGTGCGCTTGTTGTTCTTCCACGTTGCGCTTTTTCGTGATAAAAGCCATCTCGCGTTTCTCTAACTGGGCGGTACCAACATTCGAGGTAATGATGATGATAGTATTTTTAAAACTGACAGTTTTCCCTTGTGCATCGGTCAGACTGCCATCATCCAACACTTGTAGTAGCAGATCAAAGACTTTTGGGTGAGCCTTTTCAATCTCATCGAAAAGAACAACGCTATACGGACGGCGATGAACAGCCTCTGTCAACTGCCCGCCTTGATCGTAGCCGATATAACCCGGAGGGGCACCTATCAAACGTGCGGCATGATGGCTCTCCATAAATTCTGACATATCGAGCTTAATCATCGCATTCTCATCGCCAAAGAGTGACCCTGCCAGGGCGCGCGCAAGTTCAGTCTTGCCCACACCAGTAGGGCCAACGAAGATGAACGAGCCAATGGGGCGACGACTGTCACGTAAGTTGGTACGTGAGCGGCGCACCGCCTTTGCGACCGCTTGCACTGCATCGTGCTGCCCGATGACACGCCGATGAAGTTCGTCTTCCAATTTTAATAAACGCTCGGCCTCTTCACTGGTGATTTGCTGCACTGGAATGCCAGTCCACATCGCAACGACTGTAGCGATATCCTGTTCTCCCACCACTGGTCGGTATTGCTCATCCAATGTAGAGGTCTGTTCGGCAACGCGTAGTTCCTGGCACACGAGGATTTCTCGCGCACGATGCTTCGAGGCCGTGACAAAGTCGCGATGCACAATAGCGTATTCCTTGGCGCGCTGCATCATCACTAATTCTTCGCGCAGGCTGCGTACCTGGCTAGGAGCCACAGAGCGTTGCACACATACGCGTGCCGACGCTTCATCGATCAAATCTATGGCTTTGTCTGGCTGATAGCGGTTCTGAATGTAGCGAGAGGACATCTGCACGGCAGCGATCAGTGCTTCATCGGAAATCGTAACACGGTGGAAATCGGCATAACGTGTACGCAAGCCTCGCAGAATCTCTAACGTCTCCGTCACAGTTGTTTCAGGGACCTGCACAATCTGGAAACGACGTTCCAGCGCGGCATCGGTTTCAATGGTTTTTCGATAATCGTCCATTGTCGTGGCTGCGATGCATTGAAATTCCCCTCGTGCCAACATGGGCTTGAACAGATTCGCCGCGTCGACGGAGCCTTCCGCTACACCTGTGCCAACCAGAGAATGCAGTTCGTCAATGACGACAATAATACCCCGCGCGGTGATAATTTCCTGGGTGATACGCTTCAAGCGTTCTTCAAAGTCGCCGCGAAACTTCGTGCCAACGGTGAGCAGACCTACGTCCAGTGACACCACGCGGCAACCCAACAAGTTTTCCGGTACCGTACCTTGCAGGATGCGCAAAGCCAAACCCTCGGCAATAGCCGTTTTTCCTACACCAGCAGGACCGATCAGCACGGGATTGTTCTTTGAGCGACGCGACAAAATTTGCATCGTTCGCTCTAGCTCTGCCTCGCGCCCAATCATGGGATCAAGCTGACCCGCCATTGCCGCCGAAGTCAGATCACGACTGACCTGGTTCAACGTCGGTGTTGCATCATACTTGGCCTGAAATTGCGTTGCGGCGTTTTCTTCGCTACCCTCACCGCTCAGTCGAGTCAAGATATTTTGCCGTGTTACATTGAGGTATATACCAAAACTTTCCAGTACCCCCACCGTAATCCCGTCGCGTTCACTGAACAGGCCAAGCAAGATATGCTCCACGCCGATCAGCTCCGCCTCAACACTTTTAGCTTCTTGTTCGGCACTGGTTAACACGCTCCTTGCGACCACGCTCAAGGAGGGTTCTCCCAGAAACGCCTTGTTGCCACGCCCCATCACAAATTCCAGAGCCTGGGCCACACGAACGGTACTCACATGCAAATCCGCAAATATCCCCTCGATAAACGTGTCTTTTAACTTGAGTATACCAAGCATTAAATGCTCTGCCCCAACGGAGCGGTGCCTCAGTCGTTGCGCCTCTTCACGGGCTAGAACCAGCACCTGCCGGGCCTGTGGAGTATAGTGGTTCAGTCGGCTCATTTTTTCACCTTTTCCGAATAAAGTAGCATCAGCACATCCTGCGCCAACTCAATTCATATGATTCTTTATCGGAAAAGTTCTGATTTTCGGCAAGGGACAAAGCTGATCAAGGATGATTCGAAGATGAATCAAGGACTATTGGGGAAGTATTTGCGTAAATTTTCGCTTTATCTAGAGAGAGGCGAACTTTTGCCGATCAGGTGACGATCAATACTCACGGCAGTTAGCTCCTCCAACCAGACAAATTAGGAAGCCCAGCTAACAGCTATTGTTTCGTATGCCATGCCCTCAAAATGCTGCTCAGCTTCCGCCCATGACATGGTAGCATCAGCTATTACGGGACGTTCTACATTGGTTTGCCCATAAAGTTGAACAGCTTCTAGACGACGCCGTTCATATTCACGCTGAGATATTTCGCCTTGCTTGGGCAGTCCCTCATGTCGCACAGCCATCATAGGGCCATACCATGCTAATTTGCCATCCTTATGCACAAGAATACGGGCAAAACGATTAGGCTGCTGTTTTTGTGCCAACTGAACACCTCCAAAATTCGGGTAAATACTGTTGCGTTTTCCCTACCACTTCTGTTCAGGAAGTCAATGGTTTATAGCTTCCGACTATAAGAAATACAAGAACGCTCTCGCTGAGCTTCTGCTTATCGGAAAGCGCGTAATGATAGGTATGTAACAAATTCTCAAAGAATTGGCTTCCACCGCTATTGTATCACTCGCTGCTCTGTGCGGTCAATTAGATTGGGGCTTGTTGTTTTTCGGCGAGTGACAATTTCTACCGTTTGACCGAAGCTGGCAAGTACCTAATTGCCAACGCCCACACATTACTAATTTGCCCACCATCACGGCATGCGTTGCTAAGGTTCCATTGTTCTACGCCTCTATGGGGGAGCGTAGAAGAAACAGCAATGCATGCCGTGATGGCATAATAGTTGAGGAAGATGAAGTGACGATTAAATAGTTGAGGAATAGGAATTTCCCTACCCATAAAAAATAAGGTAGCTCCACTGGCTACCTTATGTTGGGCGATCCCGAGAGGGCTCGAACCTCCGGCCTACAGTTCCGCAAACTGTCGCTCTATCCACTGAGCTACGGGATCATGGATTGGCTTGTAGTGCAGATCGGCTAATTGGCTTTAGCACCAACTACGCTTTTTGCTCTGCATCATCGCACCTGTCGTTACGAAAAGTATTGTACAGCAATAGACACTAATTGTCAAGCATTTTTGGCGTCGTAGATTTTCGTTACCTTTGTACTGTCCTGAACGTGAAAATAATGAGCTTACATATTTAGCATTATCTTGTAGTTTTTGCAAGCTAAGAAACATCGGTCAATTAACGAAGGAGAAAAGGGATGTCCATTGCTACCCAACCCTTTGGTCGCTCAGGCCATAGCAGTACACGTACCATCTTCGGAGCCGCATCCCTCGGCAATGTCAGCCAGGAGGAGGCAGATCGCACCCTGGACGTGTTGCTACAGTATGGTGTAAACCACATTGACGTGGCATCAACCTACGGAGATGCTGAACTCCGTATCGCACCATGGTTAGCACGCTATCGTTCGCAGTTCTATTTGGCGACCAAGGGCGATGCGCGCACTGCGCAAGCGGCAAAAGAGGAACTACACCGTTCCCTCGAACGAATGCAGGTCGATTACGTTGACCTCTGGCAGTTACACAGCCTCGCCGACCCAATTGAATGGGACATCGCGTTGAGTCCTGGTGGCGCGATTGAGGCCGCCATAGAGGCTAAAAAGCAGGGGTTGATACGCGCTATCGGCGTGACAGGACACGGCTTACAGATCGCTGCCACCCTTCGTCGCAGTCTGGAGCGCTTTGACTTCGATGCCGTCCTGCTGCCTTACAACTACATCACCATGCAGAACCCCTACTATGCCGAAAACTTCAATGCCCTACTTGCGACCTGTCAGCAGCGTAACGTTGCCGTGCAGACGATCAAGTCCATTGCCTACAAACCCTGGATGGGTCGCAAACACACGCATGGCACATGGTACGAGCCATTAGAGAAGCAGCAGGATATCGATCTAGCCGTCCACTACGTGCTCAAACAGCCCGGTATTTTCCTGAACACCGTTGGCGATATTCACCTGCTCCCTAAAGTGCTCGATGCCGCCAGTCGTTTCCAGGAAGGTTCAGCAGAGCCAAGCGACGTGCACATGCACGCACTGGTGACGCAGCTAGGAATGGAGCCATTATTTGTCTAACTCTTATCAGCAAAAATAGCTCACTGACAATGCTGCTCAGCGAAGTCGCCATTTACACAATAGGAGTCTACCAGCAGAAAGAATTCGCTGTTGTAGACTCCTACTTCCTATCCTACTGGTGAGACATGTACACCTTGAGCGGAAATTATGCCAGGTTATTGATGACTTCTCGTGCGCGCGTCAGGGCTTCACGGCGTACATAGTAGTAAGCCCACAGCCCTTTCTTGCGGCAATCCACTAGACCGGCATCGCGCAAGATGCGCAAGTGGTGTGAAATCGTAGGTTGCTCCAGGGTGAAGCTCTCCACAATCTCGAAGACACAGACTTCGCCCTCGTGACGGCTCAGTAAACTTAAAATTCGCAGACGAGTGGGGTCAGCCAGCGCTTTGAGCAAACGGGCTTGACCAACGGCGTCATCCTCAGTAAGTGTAGGTGCAAATTTGGGGGTAACATTGACTAATGTGTTACCAATCGCCGTTTGCCGTTGTAAAACACCTACTGATGAACTCCCGTGCGAGGGAATTGAGTGGCCCGAATTTACTTGGTTCATTGTTGTCATATTCTTCTTCCATCCTCCCAACCTGATTTCAAAACTGTGATAGTTTTTCGAGTAAACCTCTACATGTATTATACTAAAGTATCCAAATCTAGAGGTATTAGCTTTTACACCGACAAACATCTGCAAAAACTATTTTTTGGTTGCCTCCTCGGCCCGAACGCTCAGATGCAGTTCCCGCAACTGTTTGTCATCTACGGGCGAGGGCGCGCCCATTAAAAGGTCTACAGCACTCTGCGTCTTGGGAAAGGCGATTACTTCACGGATATTATCTTCGTTCGCCAACAACATAACCAGTCGATCAATGCCGAGGGCGATTCCTCCGTGTGGTGGTGCGCCAAACTCAAACGCTTCAAGCATATGTCCAAACTGCTCTTTGATCTGCTCGTCATCCAATTTCATCAGTGAGAAGACTTTGTGCTGCAACTCGGCGACATTGATACGGACGCTACCACCACCGATCTCGAAACCGTTGCAAATGATATCGTACTGCTTGGCTCGAATATTTAAGGGATCGCTATCCAGGCGATCAATATGTGCCTCATCCATGCCAGAGAACGGGTTGTGTTCGGCCTCATAACGCTGGCCCTCTTCATCGAAATGCAAAAGTGGGAAATCAATCACCCAGCACAGAGCCATCTCCGTAGGGTCAATCAATTTCAAGCGTTCGGCTAACCGCACGCGCAAACGGAACAGCACGTCATTGCAAACCTTGGCACTGTCCGCGACGAAGAGCAATAGATCACCCGGCGTACCTTGGAGACGATCAACAATTGCTTGCACCTCACCGGGCGTCATAAATTTGCTTAAAGGAGATTTCACATCCCCGCTGGCACTGATCGCCAGTGAGACCAGACCTTTCGCACCCAATTGGCGCGCAAATTCGGTCAGCTCCTCAATTTCTTTGCGGCTGTAAGTGGCCCCTCCCGGCACACGAATACCCTTGACCATGCCTTGGGCGGCTAACGTACTCTGGAAGACCCCAAAGGTCCCAGCTTGTGCCAGGTCTGAGATTTCTACTAAGGGTAGATCAAAACGAAGATCAGGATGGTCTGTGCCGAAGTGGCCCATAGCCTCTTTATACGTCAAGTGCGGAAATGGTTGCTGCTTGATGCGCTTATTTGTGGTCTTCTCAATCAGATAGACCAATAACCCCTCGATCAGCGACATGACATCTTCCTCTGCCACGAAGGACATTTCCACGTCAAGCTGGGTAAATTCAGGCTGGCGATCCGCACGTTGATCCTCGTCGCGGAAGCAACGCGCGATCTGAAAGTAGCGATCTAAACCAGCCACCATCAAGAGCTGCTTCAATTGCTGGGGCGATTGCGGCAAGGCATAGAACTCACCCGGGTACAGACGACTGGGAACGAGATAGTCTCTGGCCCCTTCGGGGGTACTCTTCATTAAAATAGGCGTCTCAATCTCCAAGAAACTGCGCTCGTCCAGGTAGTCACGAATGACTTTGACGACGCGATGGCGCAGAATCAAGTTATCGCGCATAGAAGGACGGCGCAAATCAAGATACCGATATTTGAGTCGCAACGACTCGTCAACCTGAATCGTATCGCTGATCGGGAAGGGAGGAGTACGTGAGGCGTTTAGAATTTCGATCCGCTCAGCGGCTATCTCTATCGATCCTGTCGCCAGACTGGCATTTTCTGTCCCTGGCAAGCGTGGTACAACAGTACCAGTCACCTGCACCACATATTCCGAACGCAGTTCCGAGGCAACGCCATGGGCCTCCGGTGAACGCTCAGGGTCACAAATGACCTGCGTTATGCCATAGCGGTCACGCATATCCAAAAAGACCAGGCCACCATGGTCACGCCGACGGTTGACCCAACCAGCTAAAGTGACACGCGCTCCGATAGCATCTGTATTTAAATCGCCACAGGTATGTGTACGATAATGGACTGAAAAAGCCACGGTTTCATAACTCCTTACATGCTGTTCTGAGGATCAAGAGGAAAGTTCACAACGACATTATGCACAATTTGTTTGTAGATTAGGATTAAATGCAACCAGATTCGAAAGAGGCGAAGGAGAGCTTTGCGTCAAAACATTCACATTAGCCCCCAGCGTATCGACAGCTAGACTCTTTCCTTGCAATAAGAGGGTGGATGATGCATATTGTTGCACCAGGCTGAGCGTTATAGGAGGAGGAGTGCTGACCGCACCGCCACCTGTACTGGTAGATTTGGGAGTTGGAGTACTGATCGCCCCTGTCCCCGAGGTCGCGACACTTTCCCCAAATGTTTTCAATTCAAGGATGCGATGCAGCATGACGTCCATAATGAATAGGTGCGGTACCATATTAACAAGGCTGACAGCGAGTGCGCTCGTTGACATAGTCCCTGGCACACCCAACGAATTGGTGCCACCAGTGCTAACAATTGGCACGGACGTCTCCCAGGTAAATGGTACGCCACTATTCGCCAAAGGTTGCGCTATGACACTCTGTAATAAGACACTCGTTGGTGCTTGATTGCCCGCTGCAAATTGCAAACTCTGGATCGAGCCATCAGCCAACAAGAAGAAAAGCTGATGATTCGGGAAAGCCGCGATACTTTTAATAGAAGGAGAGAATGTGAATGGAAAAGATATGACTTGCGCCAGTGGTTTTCCAGCTTTAGGAGCATAGTCTATGATCTGTACTGCACTTTGCGTAGTCTTTGCGCCAATGACCACGTAGACATCAGTACTGTTGGAGGCGATCAATTGTGGCGTTTGCCCATGCAAGAGCAACTTCGGGTCTATCGGCACGCTGGTAGCAAACTTGAGCTGACTCGGGTTTGGTGAACCTTGCGTTGGTTGACCCGTAGACAAAAGATTCAGGCTATAGGTAAGGTTGGGGTTGGGGGTTGCATTGACTGGTTGCGCTACCAGCAGCACGAGTTGAGGGCCATTACTGGCAATACCCAGGATAGTAGCAGTGCTCGAAAGTTGCAAAGGCACAGGCAGCAGCCTAGAATTCACCAGCTCATACACCTTGCTATCCACCCCTAAAGCATAAACAATCGTGCCAGATTTTCCTTGCACCATCGCAATGGCTGGCGATTGAAGACTCGTTGAAGCTAAATTCAACTGTGTCCCTGTCACATTAGTAGTACAGAGGGCGGTAATAGACGATTGTTTATTATACTGTGTAATAGCATTTTTTACGCTGTGGGTCAGCCCTCCTTGCAGAATACTGAGGGCCTTACTACGCTGCGCGTCGCTGAACGAACTGTTCTCCTGGACGGAGCGCAACATCTTCTGTGCATTGGCAAGATCAACCAAAGCAACAGAAGGATGGTTTGTAGCTTCACCATTGGCTTTAGTGATCAGTGCTTGCGCATTTTGTACATGTGTATCTGCATGAAGGTTCGCGCTCGTAACAACATAGAAATAGGACCCGCCGCCAATTAAACCTAAAATAAGTAGGACAATGAGGGCCAGAGAGGGATAAAAGAGGCGACCCCGTTTGCTACGCACTCCCTGCATAACAGGTTGAGGGGCGGTCGTAATAGTGTCGGGAGATAGTTGCGTATTACCAGCGTAAGCGACAGGGTTACTGATTGGGTAGCCGTTTTCAAAAATTGAAGGAGCTTGCAAAGGTGCGCCTGGGAGGACTCCCAGTACCTCGGTATCATCACCAGTGTCACGCCCGTTCGTACCTGCCAGCACCGGATGGCGCACACTGGGCGGTTCCCAGCCAACTTCTTGCACTGAAATAACAATGGCCGTGATATTATCAGGGCCCCCATTCTCATTTGCACGCTCGACAAGGTGATAGACGCTTTCTTGCGGTGCCGATTGTGCGACAATGCGGCGTATCTCATCATCGCTCACCAGACCAGAGAGGCCATCCGTGCAAAGGACAATGGCGTCGTGTTCCTCCAATGGCTCCGGAAACACATCTATATCGACATCGGGTTGAGTGCCAAGGCAACGCGTAATCACATTGCGTTGAGCATGGGTACGAGCCTGCTCCTCGGTTAATAGGCCTGCACGCACCTGCTCAGCCACCCATGAGTGATCTTGCGAGACCTGTTTGACCTGACCATTGCGCACGAGATAGGCACGACTATCACCAACATTGGCTATATAAGCCATATTGCCGCGCAACACGGCGGAGACACAGGTTGTTCCCATGCCACTACGTAGCAGGTTCTCGGCAGCTCGTTGATGAATGAGCGCGTTAGCACGCTTAATCGCGTGCAGTAATGAGGTGGCAGCATCATCGCCATCATCCTGATAATACACGTTGCTCACGGTATCCACGGCAATTTCACTCGCCACTTCACCGGCAGCATGTCCACCCATGCCATCAGCCACAATGAATAATGCGCCTTTTTTTGCCATCACGGCCTGGTCTTTAGGGATGACATACGCCATATTATCTTCATTGTGCTCACGCTTGCGGCCAACATCGGTCAGTTGTGCGACATCGAGACGAAGTTGTTTGGTGGCCAACGCACTTTTCTCCCGTACTTTAAGAATAGCTTTTTTTGTGTACCCGCATCCTTGCACCCACCGGGGCCCAATAAGCACACTAGGCAATTGCTGAAACTTTAGGCTATAATACACCGACGCAGAGAAAAACGCAATGCATAGACAATTTTGCGCCTATCTCCTAATCTCTCGCGGTACCCTGTAATGGAAGTATACTCTCTCATCACAGAGCACGCAAGATATAGAGTAAGCGGTACTATGGAAGAGCCCAATACGTATCCTTTGCCTGTACCTTTGCATCCAATCATATAGAGGGCTTTTTATGCAACTTATACAACTACAAGAACAAACATGGGTTATTCAGGGTGGAGCGAATATTGGCGTCATAGCGGCTGAGGGCCGCTGCTTAATCATTGATAGTGGTATGGACAAAGATGCGGGGCGCGAAATTTTGCAACAGGTGAAGAAATTGGGGCTCAC
Source organism: Ktedonobacterales bacterium (assembly GCA_038209195.1). Taxonomy (GTDB): domain Bacteria; phylum Chloroflexota; class Ktedonobacteria; order Ktedonobacterales; family Ktedonobacteraceae; genus JBBQXY01. The sequence continues at coordinate 21,844 of JBBQXY010000019.1, forward strand.
CCCAACAGCCTTGCTGATCACGCATGCCCACGCCGATCATTTCGGTGGAGCCCAGTACCTCGTGCGCCAAACAGGACTCACCGTGTTTGCGACACGAGTCGAGGCTTCTGTGATGGCTGGACCAATGCTAGAGCCGCTCTACCTATTTAGTGGTGCTCTACCCCCTCGTGATTTGCAACACAAATTTCTCCTCGCTAAACCGTGCCTGACAGATGTGATTCTCGCCGGCAACGAACAGGAAATCGACCACCTTCCAGTCAAGGTCGTTTCGTTGCCAGGACACAGCCTAGAGCAAGTCGGAGTAGCATTTGGTGAGACCATCTTCGTAGGGGACGCATTTCTCACACCAGACATCCTCGACAAACACCATATTCCTTTCTATTCCGATATAAAGGCAGGACTTTCAACGCTTAGTGCGTTGAAAGCTGACATCTTACCGTTTAAACATATAGTTGCGGGCCATGGCGAACTCTATACCTCTACAGAACAGGCCAATCTGGCTATTGAGTATACCGCCCAACGTTTAGAGAGTATACTGGACACCATACGAGCCGCCCTTGCTGATGGAGAAGCCCACTCGGCGCATGACCTATTAGGTGTAGTCGCCACTGCACTCGGAGCGCAGATACAAGCACTACCACAATATGTCCTGTACAATACAACCGTTCAATCAGCGCTGAGCGTACTCTACACACGTGGTGAGATTCAACCGCTTTTTCAGGCGAACCTCCTGTCGTGGTGTAGGGTATAAAAGACTGTGCTTGTTACCTTGCTAAAGGCAGGGACGTTATAGCCTTGAGGAGCCTTTCGGTATGCACATTGGTATCAATGCTCAATTGCTCTCCTTTAGCCAGAACTATCGCAATGGCGGCGTAAGTCGTTACATCCGGTTCCTGCTGACAGAGCTAGCAAAGAGGCCAGGGCAGCATGAATATACCGTTTTTGTCAATGGACTGGATGTCGTTGAACAGCTTAACGCACGTACCGCACACCATCCACAAATTACCTATATATCATCGCCATGGTCGGAGTCACAACCAGCCGCACGTATCGGCTGGGAGCAACTCACGCTCCCAGCGCTCATTCGACAAAAACAAATTGCTGTATTACACTCTCCCGTCAATGTGTTGCCGGAAAGATTACCGCGAAGCTGCGCGGGCGTGGTGACGCTGCACGACCTGGCTTTCTTGCGCTTTCCCGACGTTTTAACACGTTCTAAGCGCGTCTACCATCGTATTTTCACGGTGCGCAGTATTCGCAAAGCTGCAATGGTGATCGCGGTTTCAGAGAGCACCAAACAGGATGCAATCGAACTGGTTAGCGTCCCGCCTGAGCGCGTACAGACCGTTTATACCTGTCTCGATAGCCGCTTCGCACAACAACCTGACGCAGAAACCGTGCAGACATTTCGGCAAAAGCAGGGTCTGACAGAGGGGTACCTGCTCTACCTGGGAACGTTGGAACCGCGTAAGAACATCCCAACATTGATCGAAGCGTTTGCCCGATTGCGTAAAATATATGGCAGAACGGAAAAACTGGTACTCGCTGGTGGCAAAGGTTGGCTCTATGATGCTATATTTGACCGGGTACGGCAATTGGGGTTAGAATCAGAGGTAATATTTCCTGGGTATGTCGCGGATACCGAACAAGCGTTATGGTATGCCGCCGCCGAGGTTTTTGTCTACCCATCGCTGTACGAAGGCTTTGGCATACCTGTGACTGAAGCTCTAGCTTGTGGTACACCGGTTGTCACCTCGAACGTTTCGAGCTTACCAGAGGCTGGTTTTGACATTGCCTTAACGGTCGAGCCATTCAATGTGGAGACCATGGCAACAGCAATACATACGGCATTAACCGACGAGGCTTTGCGACAGAAATGTCGGACGATGGCCCCGTTAGTTGCAGAGAAATTCTCGGCACAGCGGATGGTTGAACAGACTTTGCGCGTTTATGAGCGGGCAAACCTGTTACATACTACGGCACAAGGACGTACACAAAGTGTACCGTCCGTTCGTTAAGCGTAGGATATAGTGGAATCGTGAATAGCAGTAAACTCACCCAAAAAACCAATCTCAGTCCTGATACGGATAGGACAGGAGCCTTGGATATGACCATCGGAGCCACTGGCCCTATAATGAAGGCTATTTCCCTTCGGCGCTCACATCGTCGCCAATGGCGCATTTTTGAGGGCATTGCTATGCTGGTCCTGGATATAACCCTCGTCGATGTGTCATTTCGCCTGGCCCATTTTATACGCTATAACCTTCTTTTTAAGAACAGTATCCTCAGTTTGTTGCGTAACAATATTATCGAGAACAGCACACCTACGAAAGAGGTCTATACCTCGCTGGCGAATTTTAGACCACTGGAATACGGTGTTGTGGTTGGTTTGATAGCCATTTTTGCGCTCCGTGGACTCTATAAAATTCGCCTGACTGGTACATGGTTTCGTCAGGCGTGGATGATTACCAGTTCCGCGACACTGGGCGTGGCTTTCCTTATTACCTACTTTTTCATCTTTCAGCCGCCGTCAAGTTCGCGCCTACTCGTGCCTTTTGTGTGGGCCATGACTATTCTCGTTCTCTCCCTCGGACGCCTGATCGTCACGGTGGCGATGGGCATGCTCTATCGGCTCGGCCTGGGCGAAACTCGACTCTTAGTGGTGGGCTCCGGTCGCCTGGGCAAGTTGATTATGCAGCATATCGCGGCAAACCCCAATCTCGGCTATTCCATCGTAGGTTTCCTGCACGATACGAGCGAAAACCCCAGTGACTTTGGGCGTTTTAAGATGCTCGGCACATTGGAAGACCTCGGCTTAGTCATTCGCTCCATGCAGGTCGATGAGGTCATCATCGCGCTCCCTGCCAACCAGCATCAGCAATCGATCAAGAGCGTGCGCCTCTGTGAGAAACTGGGCGCTTCGTTCAAACTTGTCCCCGATTTATATGAACTCAGCCTCTCCCGCATTGATATGGAAGCCATCGAAGGTATTCCCCTGATTGGCATTAAGCAGGTCTCGCTCAATTCCGTCCAGCGCGTCATTACACGCATGGTGGATATCATTGTCTCGCTGTTGATTATGGTGGTCGGATCGCCGTTCTGGCTCTGTATCTGCCTCGCTATCCGGCTCAATTCTCCAGGGGCACCCATTTACAAACAGACCCGCATCGGCTGGAACGGACGCCCTTTCAAGGTCTATAAATTCCGTTCCATGTACAGAGATGCTGATCAAATGCTGGCAAAATTGTGGGCTCAGAACGAGGCGCAAGGTCCCATGTTCAAAATGAAGTACGATCCACGCGTTACGCTGGTCGGCAAATTCTTGCGCCGCACAAGCCTCGATGAATTCCCACAGATCATCAATGTACTCAAAGGCGATATGAGCCTGGTGGGACCGCGCCCACCTTTGCCACACGAGGTTGCCCAATACGAAGAATGGCAAAAAGGACGCCTCGCCATCAAACCTGGCATGACTGGCCTCTGGCAGGTGCGCGGTCGCAGCAACCTCAGTTTTGACGAGGGCGTGCTGATGGACCTCTATTATATTGAAAATTGGTCGCTACACCTCTACTTCCAAATACTCTTCCGCACTATTCCGGCGGTCTTATTCAGTCAAGGAGCTTATTAAATGAAAGTGGCCTTGGTTCATGACTATCTCAACCAGATGGGGGGGGCGGAGCGTGTCGTGATGGCATTTCACGAGATTTTCCCTGACGCACCTATCTACACCTCAATCTATGACCCAAAGCTGGTTGACCCTGCTTTTCAAAAGATGGACATTCGCACTTCTTTTATGCAAAAACTTCCATTCGTTACCAAACATCACCAGCCATATTTGCCCTTCTACCCATTCGCGATGGAGAAACTCGACTTGCGCGGCTACGATCTTGTCTTGAGCAGCTCCAGTGCCTTTGCGAAAGGGGTTATTACCCGACCCGAAACTATGCATATTTGCTATTGCCATACCCCTATGCGCTGGTGCTGGAACTACGATGAATATGTTGAACGTGAGCAGTTGGGGAAGGTGGCGCGCAGTATCTTACCCTTCCTCATCACATGGATGCGTACCTGGGATCAGACCAGTGCCATGCGCGTCGATCACTTCATCGCCAATTCGCCTGTGGTAGCCGAACGCATTCGGAAATACTATCGACGCGAAGCCGTAATTATCCCGCCTCCAGTGGAAGCCGACCGTTTCAGCTTTGACCCTCATACACAGCCCGAAGATTATTTCCTGACCCTGGGTCGCCTCATTCCCTATAAGCGCGTTGATCTGGCAATTGAGGCCTGCAATCGCTTGCAACTTCCCCTGGCCGTCATCGGCAGTGGACGCGACCTGGAACGCTTGAAAAAGCTGGCCGGGCCAACCATCCGCTTTCTAGGGCGGCTCCCCGATGAAGAGGTGGGCTACCACTACGCCCATTGCCGCGCATTTCTCTTCCCAGGTGAAGAAGATTTTGGCATCACACCCTTGGAGGCCCAGGCTTCTGGCCGACCGGTCATCGCCTACGGCGAGGGCGGCGCATTGGCCTCGGTAGTAGAGGGCGTGACAGGCGAATTCTTTACACAGCAAACAGTTGAGAGCATGAGCGAAGTCCTGGCAACATTCGATGAACAGCACTATGATCCACAGACCATTCGCAATCACGCGCTGGAATTCGATATGCCGCGCTTCCGCCGTCGCATCCTGCAATTCATCGAGGCGAAAATGAGCGAGGGCAAATCCAAAGATTTACGGACACCGACGAGCGATCTAGTACGTTAGCATCGCAACGTCGTAGAATCCGCACCTGAATGCCTTTTAAAGAAGGTGTCGGCAGCGAGCATGAAATATTTTCGCAGAAAGGCGTTATTACCGTGGAACTACGGGCTTATTGGACAATTCTCTGGCGACGTATCTGGTTAGTTGCATTGATCGTGGCGGTGGTGGGACTCTACGTCGGATACCAGTATTATCATTTACACAAAACACCAGGAGCCTTGACAGCTTATAATTCGGGTGTAACCATCCAGATCGGTTTACAGGCATCGGCTCACGCGTCCGACCCCAGCTATGCCGATAATGTCACCACGTCAGAAGTACTCGCCGATACCTTGATTACAAGCCCAATCCTAACCTCAAAAGAATTTGATGCGCAGGTCTCCAGCCAAATCGGGGCCGATATGAGCCAGCTCAAACAGGAGTTTGGCTCAGGCGTTGACCTAGGCAACTGGCAAGACCCCGCTGCTATCGGTGGTTCGTTAAATTACACGCGTGCTCACAGCCTGGTATCGATTAGCGCAACATGGCCGACACCAGCAGGGGCCAAAGCCATCGCAACTGCGGTAGGAGAAGTGACCACCAGCAGTATATGCACCTACCTGGAATATGTCGTCTCTAAAGACGTCTCGTGTGCCACGACACCAAATAGCACCCTCCCCGGTGTAACGGCACAGATCATCAGCAACGCTTCCAACCCATCGCCCGTTCCTGGTCCATCAGTCAATAAAATCACACTGCTCTACGTCATGCTCATCGTGGCTTTGTTCATAGGTATCGCGCTGGCCTTCCTGGCCGATTACCTCGATGACCGCATTCGCGGTAAAGACGACGCGACCAACCTCCTGCACCTACCCGTGTTCGCAGAGGTACCGCGCCCACCAACCGTCGGACAACCCAAAACACAAGCACATTCAGGGTAGTTACATTGACAACACATGGGCTACAAGCTATAGTAGGCATGGATATCGGATATGCCTGTTAAAGGTAGAGATTCTCTTTAGTAACCTCTACCTCTTTCTATATACATATTTTTATGGAATTTTTAAAGGAGCATTCTCAGTGAGTATTGGCTCACCAGAGCAGGTCGCACTGCTCACAGACTACGATGCAGCCTCCGCGTACAGCATGGCCTTTCATACGCTCTACGCCAATATTTGCTGCAACTGGAACAATGAACAAACACAGCACACCTTGTTGCTCGCCACACCCACAACCTATGTCGGGCAGGCAATGGTAGCAGCTAACGTAGCCATTGCCGCCGCACAAAGTGGCACACCCACCATCTTGATTGATGCTGACCTACGTTCACCAGGGTTGGCGCAACGCTTTGGCTTGAACGATGCTAAGGGCTTTAGCGACCTACTGCTTACTGATACATTAAACACACAGGTGATCGAACAACATCTCAGCAGCACTTTTATCCCCGGATTGCACCTGCTCAGCGCGGGTACTGCCGACGAAGCAACATTCCCAACCATCACGACAAAGTTTCAGGGGATACTGCAAGCACTCTGCCTCTACCTGCGTGAGACAGAAACAAAACCCAGTCTCATTATTTGTCACAGCCCCGCGGTATTAGCAGGGCCAGAAGCCTCGTTGATCAGTGCGCATGTTGAACAGACGATGCTGACGATTATCAAAGGCCGTACCACACGCAAACAGGCTAAACAAGCCCAGGAACAGCTAGAGCGCACCCATGCTCACCTGCTAGGCATTGTCATGTTGAACGCGTAACAGTTTCTTAACGAGTACAGGCTACAGTCGCGGGAGGGTAACTTATGCCGGGACGTTCGGATCAAGACAAAGAACCGTGGGATCGCGCTTCCAGTCAATACCTTGCTTCTGCCAATGGCACTGGTAAGCAACGCGCTATGCCGCAACGTCCACGCAATATGACACATCTGGATGCTCCCCCCACCTCGCCCCGCGTCGGGCGTCCCAAGCGCGAAGCACCCCCTCCTAAAAAATGGCGACGGCGGCTGATTATCACGGCAATCGTCCTGGTCTTCTGCTGTATCGGGGCCTACGCCATTGGTTATGGCGCGTATAACTTTTTCGCCGCCACCAGTGCCACGGCAGGTGCGGCCACGACATCCGCCGATTTCCTGGCCGCCCTGCAAATGCAAAATTATGGCCAGGCCTACAACGATCTGGGAGCCACCATCACCGTCTCAAACGCTCCCGATGATTTCAAGCAGCAGGCACAACTGGACGATAAATGCTACGGTCCCGTCACCCACTATAGCGAAATCGCCGATAGTGCTGTCCAGAATAACGCGCAGAGCTATAGTTACAGCTTCAGTATCACCCGCAGCAAGCTCGCCAAACCCTATACCCTCAAGATGACTGTGATACAAGGCCAGTATGGTGACTGGAAGATTAGCTCCTATGGCAACAACAATGATTTGGGGCCGGGCCAACCTCCATGTAGTTAGCCCACAATGCACGTTTATCTGGCGCATCCTATAACCACAAAGAAGAAGACATGTCAACCACGCCAGACAACTCAATGGCTGAACTCCAGCCGCTCCCATCCGGGCTGCCAAAATCGCTGTGGCGTAACCGTGATTATCTGCTTTTATGGAGTGGGCAGGCACTTTCTGATATTGGTGGCGCGGTCTCAGAACTCGCCTTTCCACTACTCGTGCTCGCCGTCACGCAATCTCCGGCGCAAGCTGGCTTTGTCGCCGCCTTACGTGCGCTGCCAGCCACATTTTTTAGCCTCTTCGCTGGCGTACTGGTGGATCGCTGGGACCGCAAATGGGTCATGCTCGTGTGCGACACTGGGCGCGCATTGAGCCTTGCCAGTATCCCTATCGCCTATGAGCTAGGGCATCTGACCATCTGGCAGCTCTACATTACCGCCTTCATCGAGGGCACATTGATGATTGTCTTCAATCTGGCCAAGACGGCGACGGTACCACAGGTGGTCATGCGGGCACAGCTCACCACCGCGGTCGCGCAAGAGGAGTTTGTCGAGGGCACTACTGCGCTGTTTGGCCCATCGCTCTCTGGCGTTCTCTACACGCTGGGTGCGATGTTTCCGTTTGTAACAGACGCCATTTCCTATCTTATCTCCATCGTGACCATCGCGTTCATTCGCACACCATTTCAGCGCGAACGCGCCTCTACCCGTAGAAGAGTGTGGGCTGAGATCGCTGAAGGACTACTGTGGGTGTGGCAGCAACCCTTTATTCTCACCATGACGTTGTTGATGGGAGCGGGCGCATTGATCTTTTCCGGCAACGTATTGATTATTATCATCCTGGCGCAACAACAACATGCCTCCGCCGTGGTTATCGGCCTCATCTTCGCCGTTGGTGGCATTGGTTCCATTCTGGGCTCGCTCCTGGCTCCCCGCCTGGAGCATCGTCTGACGGTCGGGCAATCCATCCTCTTGACGCGCTGGTATATTGTGCTGAGCTGGCCCTTCTTTGCGCTGGCACCTTTTCCGCTTGTTCTCGGCGCGCTTGAATTTGGCCTCGGCTTCGTTGACCCAATCGAAGATGTCCCCTACTTCAGCCATCGCCTCAAACTCATTCCCGACGAACTTAAGGGCCGAGTATTAAGCGCCTGCCGCCTTTTACCAGGCACGCTACGCCCACTTGGGTTGGCATTGACAGGCATCCTGATTCAACGCGTAGGAGCCTTCTCGACGATCTGGCTAGCCTGGGCCTGGCTGCTCATCACCACGCTGATCGTAACAGTGATCCCACAGATACGCCGCGAACGCTCTCATTAGATGTTGAACTCCACACGCCTTTAGGACAGTACAAAAAAAATTGTGAAGTATTTCACAGAAAAGCCCCTTCAAAACAGGTAGAGTGTTCATGGGTAGTGCTTTGCTACCGACAGCGGCAGAGGAGGAGCTATGGATCACTCTCACACCTGGCGAACTTACCAGCACTTTAGCGCACTCTTCTGCCTACTCCTCCTCCTCAGCGCTTGTAGTCAAATTTCAGGAAACGGGCCATCCTCAACCTCTACGCCGACACAAACGACGACGTCTCCCAGTGCATCCACACCTGAACAGGCGCAGACTTGTCCAGCCCAGGCCACTGGACGCTCTGCAATTCTGTCACCCTTGCCGTCAATCAACCATCCAAATCTTGTTTATGTCTCTCAACAAGGTGATACGAGCGTCCTGCAACGCTACGATGCCGTCACTGGCGCGCACCAGACTATTCTGCGGTTCCAGGCCAGCGAGACGATCCAGAAAGCCAATGTTTCGCCGGATGGACAGTGGATACTGCTGCGCGCCCTTCTGCAAGGTCAAACAGCCATTCAGCTTATCCGCGTAAATGGTCAGCAGTTGCAAACGGTGTATTGCGCACCAGCGCAGGACACTATTGATGACGTGCTCCTCTCGCCCGATCAGCACTCCCTGGTGTTCAATCAGGAGGATCAAGAAGGGTTAAGCACACTGTATCTCCTTGATATGGCAACAGGGAAGCTACGTACAGAGTTGGCACCACTCCAACCGAACTATCCAGGGATCGCGCAAGAGCAACTACCAGCCGCTCTCATGTCAGCGCGCACGCCCTCGATTGTCCATAGCTGGACAACTGGCAAGCTTACACTACACCCGTTTAATCCTCTGCCATCGCAGCACTACCTGATCTATATTCCCATGAAATGGGCAAACAATACCAGTTTGTATGTTTTCGGTACTGTGAGGGCCTCTGGAGCTCCTGTACACCAGCTCGCCCTCCTGCGTGACATCAGGAAGGATGCGACGCAACAAGGGAGCAATTTGCAGCTCATTGCCACTACGGGTCAGAATTTCGCCTGTCAAGACGATGATGTGACGCCCGATAACACCCAACTGGTATGTAGCGCATATACCTTCACGGGGCCAACTAGCCCGCCCAACGCCATTAAAATGTGGCCCATTACAGGTGGTAGCTACCGCACCGTGTATCAAGGCAAGCCAGGAGAGAGGATCATTGCGCGAGCAATCTCCAACTCCACCTTGATCTTTCTTTATAACCAAGACAATGGTCTACCCACGCTCTGGAAAATGAATACCGATGGCAGTGGCATGGCTCAACTTATGGTCGCTCGGTCGACAGACATGGACCTCGCATTTGCCTCCTCCAGCTATCTTCCCTGGTCCATTACTTCTCGTGATGGCAAGTACTATGCCCTCTCGATGTCTAACATGACAAGTAATGCATCATCCCTGCTTGTCGGAGACCTCAACAGTGTCCAAGCAAAAACGATTGCCTCAGGTGTTGCTTCCTTGTTGCTGGCAGGTTGGGCGTGAGTGCCTCTTTACTTCAAGCAAAGCTACTAACCGCTGCAAGAATAAGTATTTGACATATGACGGCACTGGTGGCTATACTCATGGATAGGATGGTAGTAACCCCTTGTAGGGCGCGATTTTATCGCCGCGAATCCGACGTGTCACGGGCCGATAAATCGGCGGTGGCGGCGATAAATCGCGCCCTACGGAGCATTCGTAAGTCTTGAATGTAACAGAGTTCAGTAGGGAAGGTCACGTTATGCAAGCGTTCCGTACCCTCGGTTTTGCGCACGAAGTTATCTTTGCTCCAGGCGCGCTCGAACGCCTTGGTGAAGCTGTCACACGCTTCGGCTGGCACCGCTTATTGCTCTGCACCAGCAATTCACAACGTGTAGCTGGTAATGTAGCGACCGTCTCATCCTTGTTAGGAGAGCGTTTAGTCGCCAGCTATGAGCGTGTTCAGTCTCATGTGCCGGAAACCCAGGTTGGCGCGGTATTGGCCCTGGCACTTGAGCATAATGTAGACGCGATAATTGCGCTGGGCGGCGGCAGTCCTATCGGCTTGGCAAAAGCTGTCAGTCATGCCCTTGAGGAATGGACCAGCGGACCAACGCCTCGTACAACCTCCCCTATCGCGCAGCCTCGTATCCCCGTTATCGCTATCCCCACAACCTACGCGGGCTCGGAGATGACGGCAGTCTACGGCGTCACGCGTACCATTGGCGGTGTCACGCGCAAGATGACCGTATCCGATCCCATGGTTGCGCCCAAGCTGATTATTTACGACCCACTGCTCACGCGCCAATTACCCCACGCGCTGACTGCTTCCTCTAGTATCAATGCCCTGGCCCATAGCTTTGAGGCACTGTACTCGATCACACACAACCCACTCTCGACGGCGGCAGCACTGCATTCTATCAAAGCCATCTGGCATGCCTTACCACTATGTGTCGCTGATGGCACCGACGTCGAGGCGCGCAGCGAAATGCTGGTGGGAGCCTACCTGGCTGGCTATGCACTTGCCACGGTGACGATGGCACTGCACCATGGGATATGCCATGTACTGGGAGGCAGCGCGGGTGTGGCACATGGCATCGCCAATGGCATCATGCTCCCCCACGCCCTACGTTTCAACCTCGATGCTACCGCGAGCGAGCTTGCCCAGGCAGCCGAGGCGATGGGAATTGTACGCGGTACCCAGAGCGATAGTGAACTGGCTGAAGCTATCGTGCAGCGCATTGACACGCTCATCAAGCAACTCGCTCTACCGCAACGCTTGCGCGATGTGGGCATATCTGAAAACGATCTGCCACGCCTGGCGCAACTCGCCTTTGAAAGCCGTACCGTACAAAGCAACCCAAAACCAATCACCACCAGCCAGCAGTTGACCGAACTGCTACAACAAGCATGGTAGAATAGAGAGTAAAAAGCAAGCGTAGGAGCCGGTTTAGCGCGCCCCATACGCATTAAGTTAAGCCAAAGATCGCAGTTTCCAGGGCGACCGCAAGGGTCGCCCCTACTATATACCATTGGCCGTTCTCTGTGCAAAGCGGCTCGCAGAGCCGCCTCGGGTATAGTAGGGGCGACCCTTGCGGTCGCCCTGGCGGGGAATTGAAGTGCTTATCAATCCTTAACTTAATGCGTATGGGCGCGATAAATCGCGCCCCTACGCTTCTTTCCTAGTCGAACCAACTATAGGGGTAGTTTGCGTCGTCGAGGGCTTGTGCTACTGGTGTTAACTTCAGGGGATAGAAGGTGTCTACCATGACCGCCAGTTCTTCGGTGCGCTCGACGCCCAGGCTTTTTTCTACCGCGCCTGGGTGAGGGCCGTGGGGGATACCACGCGGATGGATGGTGATGGAGGAACGCTCAATGCCACGGCGGCTGCCAAAGTTGCCATTGACGTAGTAGAGGACTTCGTCGCTATCGATATTGCTATGGTTATAGGGCACGGGGATCGAGAGTGGATGATAGTCTAATTTGCGTGGTACAAAGGAACAGACTACAAAATTTGGTCCTTGGAACGTCTGATGGACGGGAGGCGGCTGGTGAACGCGACCGGTAATGGGCTCAAAGTCGCCGATATTGAAAATCCAGGGATACTCGCAGCCATCCCAGCCAACGGTATTGATGGGGTGGAAATCGTACCAGTAGCTGGTGATCGTGTTGCCAACCTTCACACGCACCTCAAAGTCGCCGCGCTCGCTATGCGATACCAGTTCTGCGGGGCGGCGGATATCGCGTTCGCAATAGGGAGAATGCTCCAGTAATTGACCATTTTTGTTCTGATAGCGGTGCGGCGGTTCAATGGTGCCGTGGGCTTCGATGACAAAGAAGCGTGAAGCGGGACTATCAGCAGGTATTTCAAAACGGAAGGTCGTACCGCGAGGAATGATGATGTAGTCGCCTTCGTGATAGGGCAGCAGGCCAAAGTTCGTCTCCAAGACGCCATGCCCGTCATGGACAAAGTAGACTTCATCGCATTCCGCGTTGCGATAGAAGTAGTCCATAGCAACATTGGGCAATGCGACCGCCAAGGCCACGTCCTTGTTAAAGAGCAACACTTGCCGTCCCAGCACTGCGTCGCCACCCGCTGTCATGGCGGCAGTCTTCGTGTGATGATGCCGCTGCACGCCCTCGTTCCACTCCTCGTACTCTACATTCATGAAGTGCTCGACTTTTTTCACGCGTGTGGGTGGATAGTGATAGTAGATGTTCGAGTAGTTACCAGAAAAGCCTTCGGTGCCGAAAAGCTCCTCGGAATAGAGCGTTCCATCTGGTTTGCGGAACTGTGTATGCCTTTTCGGGGGTATCTGCCCCAAACGATGATATGCTGGCATATGACTATCTCTCCTGATATTTCATTGGTCACACTATGCGGTTGCGCAATACGCCAATGCCTTCAATTTCCAATTCGATTACTTCGTCGCGTTGGAACCAAGGATGCACCTCGGTGCCAATTTCTAGCAGGCAGCCAGTGCCCACCGTGCCAGAGCCCAGCACATCGCCCACTCGCAAGCGTGCATTGCGCGAGGCATAGGCAATCATTTGAGGAAAGCTGTAAAAAATGTCTTTAAAGTTGCCGCGTGAAATTTCTTTGCCATCGACACGGGCCACCATGGTCATGTCGTACCGTTCATCTGCGCCACTGCTCAGACGGCGTGAGGCCAGTTCATCGGGCGTAACAAGCCAGGGGCCGAGCGAGGTGGCAAAATCTTTGCCTTTCCCTGGCCCAAGATTGAGCTTCATATCCAGGCGTTGGAAGTCCCGTGCGCTCCAGTCATTCATAATGGTATAGCCAGCGATATAGTCTGCCGCCTCCTCTACCGGAATATCCTTGCCTTCGCGCCCAATGACACAGGCAATCTCTAACTCGATATCCAGTTCTCTGCTACCCGCTGGATAGGGAACTTCCTGGTCATGCCCATAGATTTCGCTGTTATTGGTGAAGTAGAAGGTTGGTATTTCGTACCACTCAGGGATCATGCCTACACCGCGTTTCGCGCGTGCTGACTTGACATGCTGCTCAAAAGCATAAAAATCGCGCACTGAGGGAGGCTCTGGAATGGGTGCATACAGCACTACCTCGTTGAGCATGTACTCTTTCCCCCGGTTTGCGCCCAGGGGTAATGCCATACCTAAGAGCGGTTCCGTTGTAGGCAGTATTGTTAAGGAAGCAGCACTGATAAAATACTCTTTCCCTTGCCCTTCAATGGCTTTGCGTGCCTCTGCCAAACCAGCGGGATCGCGCACTAGTTCTAGCACCGTCGGATAGTTGAGGGTGATAATACGTTCGCCATGCACAATACCGGCATGGGTAGAACGGTCGGGCGTTCTGAATGTGACAAGTTTCATACTAGAGATTTCCTCGCAGTTCTTGCTCACGCTCCAATGCTTCAAACAGGGCCTTAAAGTTGCCTTCGCCAAAACCGCGTGCGCCTTTGCGCTCGATTACCTCAAAGAAAACGGTGGGGCGGTTCACTACAGGTTTGGAAAAGACTTGTAACAAGTAGCCCTCGTCATCGTGATCGATGAGAATACCTAGCTCCTCAAGTTCGTGAATATCTTCAGCAATTGGGCCAACGCGATCCAGCACGGTCTTATAGTAATTGCCTGGTGTTTTCAAAAACTCTACACCGCGCTCCTGCAAGCCCCGCACCGTCGTGATAATGTCCGAGGTATTGAGGGCCAGGTGTTGCACGCCGGGACTGTAGTAGAAATCCAGGTACTCTTCGATCTGCGATTTGCGCCGTCCTGCGGCGGGTTCGTTAATGGGAAATTTAATACGTCCACTCCCATTCTGCATTACCTTGGACATGAGCGCGGAGTATTCGGTGCTAATAGCCTGATCATCAAAGTGGACAAGCTGCTTGAAGCCGAGGACGCGTTCAAAAAATGCGACCCACTCGTTCATCTTCCCTAGTTCGACATTACCCACGACATGATCGATGCTAGCCAGGCCAGCCGGACGCGCACGACGCGGTACGTTCGTCTGTTCTGGTCGATAGCCGGGCAAGAATGCGCCTTTATAGTCCTGGCGTTCCACGAAGACTAAAACCGTGTCGCCATAGAGCGCGATGGAGGATACTGTAACCATTCCGTAGTCATCTCTGAGCACTTTTGGCTCCATGACGCCGTTCGCACCGCGTTTGGTTGCCTCCGCGTAGGCTCGTGTACTATCTTCCACACGCAGGGCAATATTTTTCACGCCATCGCCGTGAAGTTTGACATGCTCAGCCATTTCCCCTGTGGGGATAAGTGGAGAGGTTACTACCAAACGAATATTGCCTTGCTCTAGTGCATAGCTGGTGCGATCACGCACTCCAGTTTCCAGTCCGGCATAGGCAATGGGCGTGAAGCCCCACGCGTGGCTAAAGTAGTATGCGGCTTGTTTCGCGTTCCCTACATACAGTTCTAAGTAGTCGAAATTTTGGATGGGCATGAAATCTTGTTCAGACATGGTTGGCTCTCCTATTATCGTTTGTATGACTCTTATTTACGATGGACTTCTCGCTGCCTACGGCAGCTCGCAGGAAGTTTTTATGTTAGTGTGAGATGGTCTTTTTGAAGCCTATGGCTTCAAAAAGACCATCTCACACTAACATATGAATGGCGAGTTGTCGCAGACAATGATGTGTAAGTACTGGCTATATTAAATACAACAAGAAGATGTTTGTAGGAGTTGGGGAATGTATGTAGAGGCGCAGTTTATTGCACTCTGGTAGCCAGACTGTGCTGACAACTATATTCCGAAACTCCTTTGTTTCGACATTGCACCATAGCAATATTGAGACATTAAATACTTAACGTCCTGGTGCCATTATACGCATCCGAAAAAAGGAAAGGCAAGGTGCCTTCTCTGCGGGGGCTAATTCTCAAGTGTTTCTCAAGATTTCGTTGGAGGGGTGCCGCGCCTGGGTTTTCAATGGACAGGGGGAGGAGGTCATGCTATGATGGCGAAAGGAAATACGAGTACTTGCGCGAAGAACAGCCAAACAGGAGGACGATCGCGTGGATAGCCTCATTGGCACATCCCTGGGGGGATATACACTGATAAAATTTCTTGGCAGTGGTGGGATGGGAGCGGTCTATCTGGCGGAAGACCCAACTATTGGTCAACAAGTCGCGATCAAAATTGTTCGTTCAGATGAGGCAGACCTTTCAGATGCGTCCAGTGCTGAGCGGGCCATAGAGCGTTTCAAGCAAGAGGCACGGGCAGTGGCACGCCTGGATCATTTACATATTCTGCCCCTGTATCGCTACGGTGAAGAGGAGACCAGCCGTGGCCTACAGGCCTATATGGTGATGCAATATCGCCCCGAAGGCTCATTATGGGATTGGCTCCGTCGACGTGCTGGCATAGCAACGTCGCCAATACTCGCCTCCATTCCTGTATTGCCGCCAGGGCTGCGCAGTGAATGGCCTCTGATGTTGGACGAAGCGGGTGAGTACCTGAGGCAAGCCGCTTCCGCCCTGCAATATGCCCACGATCACGGCATCGTTCATCGCGATATCAAACCCGCTAACTTTTTATTACGCATTGAATCAGGCAATACGGTCCACCTGCTGCTCTCCGATTTTGGTTTAGCCAAATTCTTCTCGTCCAGTTCCGCCACCAGCACTATCCTTGGTACACCCATTTACATGGCACCAGAACAGTTTGATGGCATAGCTGAACCAGCAAGCGATCAGTACGCGCTGGCAGTGATGATCTACCAATTTCTCGCTGGACGTCCACCTTTCGAGGGAGATCCACTGCGACTGATGCATCAACACGTGGAGGCAACACCGCCGCCGCTGCGCTCATACGTAGCGTCACTACCGACGGAAGTCGGAGACGTGTTTGCTCGTGCGCTCGCCAAAAATCCCAAGGACCGTTATCCATCAATTTCAGCTTTCGCTCAGGCTTTTGCGCAGGGAAGAATAGTGCAACCCAACGGCTTCGTCCCTCCCTTCTCGCCTCCAACGATGGTCATGGAGCAGCGCAATCGTAGGCCACCAACGGCAGCACTGCCAGTGAGCAATCCTGAACCGTTAAGCAGCACAGTGCAGATGCAGGGACGACAGCAATTCGCGCAACCCCTGGCAGCAGCAACAGCATCACCCTATGACGCGCCAACGGTAAACAGCGAGCCGCCCAAGCAGGTGAATCAGTCTGCCTTCGCGCCGACAGTGTTTCCCAATCCCAGCACTCAAGATGTGATGCACACAGGGATGAAGTCCTACCCGACGCCAATTGCATCGTCATCTCCACTTTCACCATCTGATACTGTCCCATTTCTCCAGCAAAAGGTGAGTCGGCGCAGTGCCGTGGGCTGGATTGTTGGAGGAGTGGCTGCTGTTGGTATTGCTGGTGGAGCTGGCCTCTATTTCTATAAGCGCAATCGCTTACCAGCACATGCTCTGCATGTGCTGCGGGGACACACCAATGCAGTGACGAGCGTTAACTGGTCGCCCGATGGTACGCAACTGGTCTCTGGTGCGCGTGATAATACAGCGCGTCTCTGGTCGGGGGTCAGTGGGCAAAATACGCTAACCTATAGTGGCCATTCCCTGGCAGTGTTGACGGTAGCATGGAGTCCCAATGGACAACTGATTGCTTCCGGCAGCAAAGATAAGTCTGTACAAGTATGGGATACGACGGGAGCCGTACACAATTCGTTCGGGAATCTGGCAGGAGCCGTCAGTACAGTGATGTGGCTACGCAATGGGTTGGGGCTATTTGTTGGCACGCTCTATGACGGGGTACACGAGTTTATCTTGAGTAGTGGACGTAGTGTTGGGCAGGGCTCTCAAACGATAGTGCGGTCTATGGCACTCGCACCTGATGGGGGCTATCTCGCGGTTGGCTTGGAAAGTGGCGTGATAGCAGTAACCGATCTACGCGTTACACATAAAACAAACCAGTATTATACTGGTCATCACGGGCCGGTGATCGCACTGGCATGGTCAAAAGACAGTGCCTTGCTGGCAACGGGCAGTACTGATAAAACGGCATCCATATGGGATGTCGCCTCTACCCAAACGATCAAAACCTTACCCCATCCAGGCTCAGTAACAGGCGTTGCCTGGGACCCTCACGCTCTAACACGCCTAGCAACGAGTTGTAGCGATAAAAGTGTGAGCCTGTGGGATGTGAATAATAGCACGAGAACTATCTATAGTGGGCATACGGACGCGGTAACTGCCATCGCCTGGGGCGCAAATGGCCTGGCTTCAGGCTCCGCCGACCAAACTATTATCATCTGGCAAGGATAGTTAGTACACCTCGTATTATCAAGCACAATAACGCTACGTCGGAGGACTTCTTGTTACAGGATATAGTACTTCCTGTTACATCTATTGATGAGTGAGGATATATCTAGCATAATAGAGCTAGCGCAATGCTCGTGCATTACGTGGAATACTAAGCAGTATACAATAGAAATTACTAGTAGAAGAGGTAAAACGTCCGCATGGATATCACTGGTAGCCAGAAAATTAAAGCTCCCCGCTCACAGGTGTTTGCAGCATTATTAAACCCTGATGTACTCAAAGAGAGTATTCCAGGCTGCGAAAACGCAAAGCTCGTCGATGTGGCGGGTAGCCAGCAATTAAAACTGCGTATCAGCCCCAATATTCCAGGATTTAAAGGGTCGTATGTAGTATTTTTACAGACAGGGGAAGTTGTTGCTCCCTCGCGTGTCGTTTTGATCGCAGAGCCAAAGAGTTCGATGGGCTCGATCAAGGCTATATGTACAATTGACCTCGCCGAAGATGCGGGCGGAGCAGCCACTATTCTTAGCTATAATGCTCATGCTGAGTTGGAGGGCAAAATCGCCAGTACGCCTGAAATCATCCTCAAGGGTACGGTGAAGGTTGCGCTCGATCAGTTCTTTAAGCATTTTGAGAAACAGGTTGTCGCCATTACAGCGTAAAGTTCGCTATTTCTGTTTGCTTCTAGCTTTACTTTGAGATGAAGGTGAGTCACGTTGCTTGCGGCAACGTGGCTCACCTTCATCTCAAAGTAAACTTTTATAGGCTGGTGTAGTGCTTTGTCACACTTCATGTGAAATGCCGCCTTCGGCGGTGGGGAAGGGAGGGAATCTAGGGCACAGCCCTAGAACCCAGTCAAGGGGTTGCACCCCTTGCATCCCTGCTTGGTACAAATAATGCAGTATAATGTAGTAGCGCAATGTCCTCTAGGGCGAGATGAAACCTTAGGCGAAAAGGCAGAGCCACTGACCCCTTTTCTCAAATGGGCGGGTGGAAAAAAAAAGGAACTTCACAATATTTTGCCGCTTATTCCTTCTTTTGACACGTATTATGAACCGTTCATTGGCGGTGGCGCAGTCCTGTTTTCTTTGCAAGCCCCCAAAGCTTTTATCAACGATAAATCGGCTGAACTCTTTCAGCTTTATATGATGATCGCGCAGCAGGACGAGGGCTTTTTTTATACGTTAGAGATGTTGCTGAGTGGCTGGCAAGCTATCAGTAGAATTGTAGACCACGAGGCGGCAGAGCTCATTGCGCTCTATGACAGCTACTCTACGGGCAGTTGCACTAGTAAAGAGATGGAACACGGCTTATTTGCATTTGTGCAGCATTACAGCAACGACTTTACAGCTATGTTTGCTATCTTCCCCGATAAGAATGGTGAGAACTTCGTCTATGAGCTCAAACGAAACCTGCTGAGCAAAACAAAACGTATGAAAGCATTAGAGCAAAAAAAATGGCGTTTACCGACGAATGATATCCTGGCAAATATAGAGTGCGCCTTAAAAAGTGCCTTTTATATGCATCTCAGGCATCTGTATAATCATATTCAGCGGTATGACATAGTGCCAGCACAAGCTAGCGCGATATTCTTCTTTGTGCGTGAAAATGCTTACGCGTCCATGTTTCGCTATAATAGCGCGGGGAAATTCAACGTTCCCTATGGAGGCATTTCGTACAACCGCAAGGATTTGGCCCAGAAAATAGCCTACATGCGTTCGCTGGCATTGCAACGTTTTCTCGTTGGTACGGTCATTGAAAACATGGATTTCGCAGCATTTCTGCACAAGTATGCGCCCTCAGCAAACGATTTTATTTTCCTTGACCCACCCTACGATAGTACGTTTAGCACGTATACGCAAAACGTTTTTAGCATGCAGGATCAAGAACGCTTGGCGCAGTATCTCAAAACCCAATGCCAGGCTAAATTTATGCTCGTCATCAAAAATACTCCGGCCATTCTTAGCTTATACGCCCAAGCTGGTCTCACGGTGCGCACATTCGATAAAAAGTACCTGGTGAGCTTTCAGGACCGCAATGATAGACATGCTGAACACCTGATCATTACAAACTACTAAACATTTAGGGCCAGAGAGCTCAAGGCTTGACAGAAGAACCCTTACTGGTACTTGATAGTAATGGTATCAACAACGAATGAGATAAAAGGATGGACAGAGATCAGCTATGTCGAAAAAACTTCATCCAATAGAACAATTGCGTGCGTTATTCCAACCACGAAGACTTCCGATTAGAAATATTGTGTTGATGGGATTTGGACTGATGACTTCACTGCAAGCCATCACCGTGGTTATCCTGCAAATCGTCTCCGTTGCACGGAGAAATCGGCGTGTAGGGGGTTTTCCCCATCCGCACCTGCAAGAAGTATGTGTGGGAGAGAATCGCTTACAACTGTATGATTATGGGCGCGACCTCTACGACGCGATGCTGGCTGCCATTGACGCGGCGCAGGAAAGTGTGTACCTGGAGACCTACATCTGGAAAGGTGACGAGGTGGGGCAGGAATTCAAAGAGCACCTGGCGCGGAAAGCCCAGGAAGGGGTGGATGTCTTCGTCATTTTCGATGACTTTGGCAATACGGTGGTATCGCACGAATTCAAGCAATTTCCGCCGGAAGTGCACGTCCTATCCTACCGGGGCATTCGCCGCCCCTGGCACGTGTTCGATGTACGACGCTATGCCCTCGATCATCGCAAGCTGCTCATTGTCGATGGCTCTATCGGCTTCATCGGGGGCTATAATCTGGGTAGCCTCTACGCTACCTCCTGGCGCGATACCCATGTGCGCATCCAGGGGCCAGTGGCTGCCGACCTCGCGCAATCTTTTATGGATTTTTGGCATCGCCACCACGCAGATACTGTCCGCATTACACGACACTACCCCCGCCGCTTCTACCCCCTCATCACTTTTAGTGGCACCAACGCTCTGGAGCTAACCTTTCCCATTCGCGATTTGTACATTCACGCCATCGACCGAGCTGAACATACCATCCGTCTCACTAACGCCTACTTTATCCCTGACTCCGTCCTGCTCGATGCGCTCAGGGCGGCGGCCGAACGTGGGGTCGAAGTGCAGGTGCTCGTGCCGTGGATTTCCAATCATATCGTGGTAGACTGGCTCACACGTGGGTACTTTACTGATTGCCTCAAAGCAAAGATTCGTGTTTTCTGCTTTCGCAACATGCTGCACGCCAAAACCTGCACCATTGATGGACAGTGGTCCACGATTGGCACAGCCAATCTCGACCGCCTCAGTTCCGTTGGCAACTACGAGATCAATGCAGAGATTTACAGTGAAGACCTGGCCCAGCAAATGGAAGAGCTGTTCAACACTGACACCACCAATGCATTCGAGCTGGACCTTGATGCATGGCTTCATCGCCCATGGTACGCGCAGTTGGGCGAGCGCATACTCGCCCCGCTTCGTATGCTTTTATGATGAAAGTGCCTTCGCAATCGTGACGGGAATACCGTTCAGGATAGCATTGCCCGACAACGGATCAAGCCCGGCTTCATCGGTTAGTGTATTGGTATTGACGCCAGCGTGTTCTGTGGCGATATGCAGTTTCACGCCGGGCAGGTTGTGACCCCAGCCATGGGGAAGACTGACTACGCCTGGCATGATGGCTTCGGTTACCTCAATGGGGACGTTGACAGTTCCCACACGCGAGGTAATGGACGCGGTCTCGCCGTCAGCCAATGTCAGGCGCGTGGCGTCGTTGGGATGCATGTGCAACAGGCAGCGCTCTTTGCCTTTGGTCAGCACGTTGAGATTGTGCATCCACGAGTTATTGGAACGCAGGTCACGGCGCCCGATTAAGAGCATTTGCGCATTTGCCTGTTCAGTGCGCTGCAAAGAAGCCAGTAGCCGCTCGACATCTTGCACGATAGGTTGGGGAGCCAGTTCAATTTTACCGGAAGGGGTGCGTAACACCTCTGGGATGCGCGGCTGCAACGGGCCAAGGTCAACACCGTGTGGAGAATCTTCCAGGATGGCAAGGCTC
Source organism: Ktedonobacterales bacterium (assembly GCA_038209195.1). Taxonomy (GTDB): domain Bacteria; phylum Chloroflexota; class Ktedonobacteria; order Ktedonobacterales; family Ktedonobacteraceae; genus JBBQXY01. The sequence goes on from JBBQXY010000019.1 coordinate 43,627, forward strand.
AAGCCGATGCGCTGTGCGCCAAATCCATCGCCGTAGGGCCCACTTCTCAGCAAGAAGTCGAGTATGCGCTCCGGTCCGCGTCGTGGCTTGAGTGCGGCAAGGATTTCAGCGGCGTCGCGCCCCTCGATAGTTGAGCCAGCAGTGGCTACCTCGCGCTGCACGAGTGCCGCCGCGCTCAGCTCGTCCAATAGAGCCAAGTCGCAATCAGGGCCTTGTCCGCCCAGGATACCCACTAAACGCAGAAATATTTCCCACTCATCCAATGTACCTGGCTCACGTTCAATAACCGCTGGGGAATAGTGCGCCACGTTGTGGGCTGCTAACTGATAGAACGCAACATCGTAGTGTGAACGCGCCAATGCCTGGGGCGGCGGTAGGATGACATTCGCGTAACGCGTGGTCTCATTGAGATAGATATCCACACTGACCATAAATTCAAGCGTGCCAAGGGCCTGTTGTAAACGTCGGCTATTGGGCGTACTGAGGACGGGATTGCCCGCCATCGTAATCACAGCTCTGACCTGTCCCTTGCCAGGCGTCTCTATCTCCTCTGCCAGACATGATGCCGGTAACTCTCCGAAGACCTCTGGCAAACCACGCACGCGGCTCTTCCAACGTCCGGTCCGCACACCTTTTCCCTTGCCGGGAGTGCCAAGGGCGTTACGTGCGCCTGCCGCGGCCTTGGGAAACATGGCACCGCCAATACTGTCAAGATTGCCTGTCAAGACATTGAGCACGTCAATCAACCAACTGGCGAGGGTGCCGAACTCCTGCGTGCAGGTACCCATGCGCCCATAGACGACCGCTCGTGGAGCCGCCGCCAGGTCACGAGCGAGGGTGCGTATCGTCTGGGCGTCAATGCCACAGAGTGGGGCCACTTTTTCGGGTGAAAATTGCTCGGCGAGGGTGCGCACCTGCTCAAGGCCATTCGTGTGTTCAGCCAACCTGCCCGGTGCGACTAATCCTTCAACAAAAAGCGTATGGACGAGAGCAAACAGGAAGTGCGCGTCGTTGCCGGGACGGATGAAATGATGTTCGTCGGCCTCCTGCGCCGTGCGCGTGCGATAGGGATCAATGACCACGACTTTACCGCCACGCTCCCGCAAGCGGCGGATACGACCGCGCATATCGGGGGCAGTCATTAAGCTGCCATTGGAGACCAACGGGTTTGCACCCAGCAAGAGCAGGTAATCGGTGCGCTCCAGGTCAGGAATAGGAACAGAGAGGAAGGTACCAAACATCAGACCAACCGCCAATTGCTTGGGCATCTGGTCAACTGTGGAGGCGGTGAAAATATTACGCGTTCCGCCAGCGTGAAGCACCATAGGTAGGTAGAGCAGGTTAGAGAGGTTATGCACGTTGGGATTGCCGACATAAAAGGCCAATGCGTCGCGTCCATGCTCTTGCAAAACGGGAGCAAGGCCGCGTTCAATTTCGGCAAAAGCCTCCTCCCAACTTACCGCTGTCCATTGCTCGCCCCGGCGCACCATCGGCTCAGTGATGCGGTCGGCATCGGCATCGAGTTCCTTCAAGCTATACGCTTTGGGGCAGATATAACCGTGGCTGAACACATCGTCGCTATCTCCACGGATGGAGAGCACTTCCTGTCCGCGTGTGACAATTTCCAGGCCACAGGTCGCTTCACAGAGCGGACAGGTGGCGTAACTCGTCTTCGTAGCAGTCATCATTGTTCGCTCCTTTAGCCTTCCGGCCCTTTCAGCATATGATGCCTCCAGCATATGATGCAGTTTAGCACATGGGGTTGTGAATTTGATTATAGCATATGGGAAACACAGCGTATCTTGCTCAGGCGTGTTATCATTAGATTGAAAGTAACCGTTCATTGGTTAATGGGTTGACTGGCCGCCTACGGCGGCAGGGAAGGGAGGGAGGACTAGGGCACAGCCCTATTACCTGTCCCCCGGACAGGGTGCAGTCAAGGGACTGCGCCCCTTGCATCCCTGCTTTTCATTTTGAAGGTGGTCAGAGTATTAGTGTGCAGAATTTTTAGCAAGAGAAAGGAGCAGGAGAAATTGGACTCGCTGAGAGAACGCGCCAAGTTAGGGCTCATCTTCCTGCTGCTGCTCTTCATGCTCGTTTTTCTCGCTTTTACTAGTGCAAATACGCTCCAAGCAGCACAAAATTTCCAGAAGCAGTATAGTGCGGTCAAAGCAGAGGATGTGAATGCCATTCACCCCTGGATGTCCATTCATGTGATCTCTCATATTTACCATATTCCCGAAAATTACCTGTATAGTTCGCTCAACATCAGCAATGCTGCGCAGCTCCATCATGCCACGCTCTACGAGATCGCGGACCATGCACGCCAGTCTCCAGATCAAATTATACATACTCTACGGTATGCCATTTTGAAGTATCGGAAAGAACATCATCCTCCTGTGCCATCGATACCACTCAAGCGTGCAAGGAGACATTTTTTACCGACACCAGGGGGGATGCACTATTGAATGCTTTCTTTATCGATGCACTGCAGCACTATGGTTATCCGGCACTCTGGTTGATTGTTTTCGTCGCTGCTGCTGGTGCGCCCATTTCTGGCTCTCTCCTGCTCTTTGCAGCGGGAGCATTTGCCGCCCTTGGTGATCTGAACATCTTTATTTTATTTCCAGTGGCATTGAGTGCCGCCGTGATGGGTGACAATCTTACCTATTTCATTGGTTTGCGCGTGGGAACGCCTATACTGGCCTGGATCGAGCGGCAGAAGCGTTTTCGTTGGATGTCACCGCAAGCAATCGAACGAGGCCGGATTTACTTCAGGCGTAGGGCCGCGTGGGCAATCTTTATTACGCGGTTTCTGATTGTTGTACTTGGCGGGCCGATAAATCTTCTTTCAGGCCTAGAGCAGTATCCTTACCGTAAATTTCTGTTTTGGGATGTGTGCGGTCAAATACTCGGAGCAATCATTCCTCTTGGACTGGGTTATGTTTTTGCCGAAAGCTGGGAGGAGGTGGCAAGTTTGTTCGGAGCCTTTTCAACTTTGCTGCTCATCTTCCTGATAGCGGTGGTGCTCGCTGTGCTGCTTGTGCGTAAAGTCCGCCAGCGTGACGCTGCTAGTATTGCCGAGTCCGAGAGCGAAGAGACCCTCTTACCTGAAGAAAATCCTCAAATTCCCCTATCTGTACTCCCTCAGACAGCGCTCCCTACACCCCTGCATACTGTTCAGCTCGCGGCTGAAGAGAGCATGCAACCGCTTGAAAGTCAAACAAAGCACTCAACTACCCCACTAACCATGCCTGATTAGGAGACCAGTGTGATAGCAAGGCCTACTATTTTGATTTTAACCACCCACACGGGAGGTGGACATCTCAATCTCGCGCAGGCACTCAAGGGTATACTTGAGGCACGCTATAAGGTCATGATTGAAAACCCACAGTCGGCACTTGTTGCCGCTTTTTACTCTATAGTCAGTCGGCATGGCTTAAAATTTTTAACGTGGCAGTATGCCTTTACCGACACTAAATTTACCGCGTTGTGGTTGCAAAGAGAAGTGACGCTCTTTGGCAGTAAGCGCATAGCCAGCGTTATAGAGCATAGCCAGCCCGATTTGATTATTACAACCCACGCGCTGCTCTCATACGCTACAGCCCGTGTCAATGAACGTCGTCGCAAACGCGTTCCGCTCGTCTTTCAACTCACCGACTTGGATCAGGTGCATAGGACGTGGTTTGTCGAAAAAGAGGCCGATGCTTACTTTGCCCCAACTGCCGAAATTTTTGCCCAGGCTCAGGCGCAGGGTATGGCTACAAACCGCCTGTATCTCACTGGAAGGCCGGTGCGCCGCCAGTTTTGGGAGGCTTCTCTAGAGGCAAGAAAGGCAACGCTCTCCGCCCTGGGGCTTGATCCTGGCATTTTTACGCTCTTTCTACAGGGAGGGGCGAAAGGCTCTGCTGGTGTAGACCAGACTATCGAGGGCCTGTTGAGTGCAGACGTACCCTTGCAAATTATGCTGGCAGTTGGTACGAATGTGAAGATGGCAGAGCGTTATGTCGGTCACGAGCGCGTCCGTACCCTACCCTTTACCGAGTTGATCGCGCCCTACATGGCGGCGGCTGATATCATAGCAGGTAAAGCGGGGGCGAGCTTTATAGCGGAAGCATTTGTGCTGGAGAAGCCGTTTCTCGTCACGACCTTTATTCCTGGACAAGAAACGCCCAACCTGCAATTCATAGAGCGACACAACCTGGGTTGGATCTGCACAGAAACAGCGGAGCAACAAGCGCTCCTTGCCAAATTAGCAAGTAACCCAGGAATGATCGCGACAAAGGTGGAGAGTATCCGGTCCTATAAAGCGTGGAATATGCAGGCAAATCAACAGCTTGGCCCGATTATTGACAAATTGCTCTCTTGATGGATAGCTAGTCAATTCACCGTGGGCAGGCCGGACGCCCACTAGGGGCAATACATTTCACTTAAGGGCCTTCCAAGGCTTACGAATGGTCTGTAGGGCGCGATAAATCGCGCCCTACGGTTGGTTGCTACATTCTTAAGTGAGTTGTATTTCCCACCAGGGACGTCCCTACACCATCTCGTTCGTGGTTGCACGCCAATTCACCGTGGGCAGGATCAGGTTTCTGTCGACGTGTTCGCGATACTTCATGGCGAGTCCAATGAGCGATGTTAGCACGGACTCGTTGAGCAGATGCGGCTCGAGTCCCAGTTCGATGAGCTTAGTATGCGTGACGTTGAAGTAGTGCTGCTCCGCCTCGACACGGGGGTTTGGCAGGTGCTTGATCTGCGCTGCTAAGCCGAAGTGCTCACTTTGTTTGACGACCATTGCCGCCAGCTCAACGAGCGAGAACTGCTCAGTGATTTGATTAAAGACACGGTACTCTCCTTCTCTAGGAGGTGTGGTAAGAGCCAGTTCTATGCATCTCATCGTGTCGCGCAAATTGATGTAGCCACGCGTTTGCAGACCCTGACCATACACAGTCAAGGGATAGCCGACAGCGGCTTGAACGCAGAAGCGATTCAGAGCAGTACCATAGATGTGGTCATAGTCGAAGCGCGTAGCCAGACGGCTATCAAGGGCGGTCTCGTCGGTCTCCACTCCGTAGACAATGCCTTGATTCAAGTCGGTGGCGCGCAATCCCCACGTTTTGCAGCAGAACATAATGTTGTGGCTGTCGTGGGTCTTACTCAAGTGATAAAAAGAGCCCGGCTGCTTCGGGAAAGGCAGAACGTCGGAGCGGCCTTTGTGGTGAATCTCGATAAAGCCCTCCTCGATATCGATATTTGGCGTGCCATATTCGCCCATGGTGCCCAGCTTTACGAGATGACTGTCCGGCGCAAAGTCCTTCATGGCGTAGAGGATGTTGAGTGTGCCGATGACATTATTGGTTTGCGTGAATACAGCGTGCCGTCGGTCTAGCATAGAGTAGGGGGCGGAACGCTGTTCGGCGAAGTGGATTATCACCTCCGGTTGTGATGCCTGGAAAGCCGTTGCGACGGCTTCATAGTCCATAGTATCGCCAATACATAATTGAATCTGCCGACCGGAGATTTCTTTCCAGGCAGCGATGCGCTCATGAAGGGTGTAGAGAGGTGCCAGGCTATTGAAACCGCTTTCTAAGTCGAAGTGCCTGCGCATTAAGTTATCGAAGATAGTGACTTCATGGCCTTGGCTGGAAAGATAGAGCGATTGAGGCCAGCCGAGGTAGCCGTCACCGCCAAGAATGAGAATACGCATTATTCCTCCATCACTGGTATTGTTGCTCTTTAGATTATAATCTGTCTGGAGCCCTTGCGTGCCAAATATTTGCATCTAATCACAGGATACAATACCGTTAGCTAGTTGTGCTTGTTTTTTCTTGCTCAATCGGGTATATTTCTTTAAAAAGGGCCAGTTGAGGCGTTTAGCGCGGCAACCCATCCCGCGACACAACTTCACCCCTTCGCAATCCTGCCGTTGGCATAGCCAAATTTGACCTGGATAGTCGCCAGGAGTCACCCAAGCACTTGAAGTGTTCTAGGGACAGTTGCTTGATTGCGCCATCTCGCTCTATGATCGTGGGCGATACGTCCGAAAGGCAGAAATACATGGCTTCAAGACAAAGAAAGCCTTATGGTACCTGGAAGTCTCCTATCACCTCAGCTCTGATTACTGGCGTACTGGGTCTGAACGAAATAAACCTCGATGGCACCGATATCTATTGGAGTGAATCACGTCCAAACGAGGGTGGGCGCACCATCATCGTTCGATACAATCCTGCTGGAAAGACGGAGGATATCACCCCTGCTCCATTCAATGTTCGCTCTCGCGTGCATGAATACGGTGGGGGTTCTTATATTGTGAGCGATGACACGCTCTACTTCTCGAACTTCGCAGATCAACGTCTCTATCGCCAGAAAGTTGGCAGCACGCCTGAGCCAATTACGCCATCGGCCCCGCTGCGTTTCGCCGACTACATCGTTGACCGGGCGCGTAGACGTCTTATCTGCGTACGCGAAGACCATAGCAATGAGGATGAGGCCATCAATACATTGGTAAGTGTCCCACTCGACGGAGACAATACCGGGGGAACCGTGCTGACTTCCGGCAACGATTTCTACTCGTCGCCACGTCTCAGTCCTGATGGCACTCACCTGGCATGGCTCACCTGGAATCATCCGAATATGCCCTGGGATGGGACGGAGCTTTGGCTCGCACACGTCGGCTCGAATGGTTCGCTCAGCGATGCACATCGTGTCGCAGGCAACATAGATGAATCGATCTGCCAGCCAGAATGGTCGCCCGATGGGCAACTCTACTTTGTCTCCGACCGCACCGGCTGGTGGAATCTCTATCGTTGGCAAGCTGAACGCGCTGAAGCACTATGCCCGATGGAGGCCGAATTTAGTGAACCGCAATGGCAATTTGGTCTCTCAACCTACAGTATTCCTACAGCCAATGAGATTATCTGCAAATACACGCGTGGAGGAATTGACTATCTCGCACGGCTTGATACGACAAGCGGTGTGCTCACCCCCATTGAGATACCGTATACAAGCATTCGAACGCTACGAGCCACGGTCAGCCAAGTGTTTCTCGTTGCGGCTTCGCCCGTAGAGCCCTGGTCGGTGGTACGATTGCTCCTCGCCAATGGTGCCAGCGAGGTATTACAACGTGCCAGTAACATAGAGATTGAGCCGGGTTATCTCTCGCAACCAGCATCTATCGAGTTTCCCACAGAGCATGGATTAACTGCCTATGGCCTTTTCTATGCTCCCCGCAACAAAGATTTTGTCGCGCTCGAAAACGAGAGGCCGCCGCTGATCGTCAAGAGTCATGGCGGTCCAACTGATGCTGCTTCCAGTGCATTCAAACTGGCCATTCAGTTCTGGACAAGCCGAGGGTTTGCTGTCCTTGACGTAAACTATGGGGGCAGCACAGGCTATGGACGCGTTTATCGTCAGCGGCTCAAAGGTCAGTTTGGCATTGTTGATGTGGAAGATTGTGTAAATGGTGCGCGTTACCTCGCCGCACAGGGTCTGGTAGATGGGGAGCGCATGGGCATTACAGGTGGCAGTGCAGGTGGCTACACCACGCTCTGCGCTCTTACGTTCCATGATATTTTCAAGGTGGGAGCAAGTTATTTCGGCATCAGCGACGTAGAGTTGCTGATACGCGATACGCATAAATTCGAATCGCGTTATGGCGATTGGCTCATCGGCCCTTATCCTGAAGACCAAGCCACTTATTACGCCCGTTCGCCCATACACTTCGTGGAGCAAATTTCCTGCCCAATGATCTTCTTCCAGGGATTAGAAGATCATGTGGTGCCACCCAACCAAGCCGAGGAAATGGTGGCGGCCTTGCAAGCAAAAGGTCTGCCTGTGGCCTACATCGCTTATGAAGGCGAAGGCCACGGTTTCCGCCGTGCAGAGAATATCCAGCGTTCCCTGGAGGCTGAATTGTACTTCTACTCCCAGGTCTTTGGTTTTTCATTAGCCGATGATGTAGAACCAGTAAAAATTGAGAATATGTGATGGGCATGCAAGGCTTGTGGCAAGAAAAGGTTAGCTTCCCTTCAAAAATGTTGTGCGATGTGACATGATGGTAATATCTCAATGGAGATACTACTATTCTGAAGGAGACTTTTACGTATGTGTTATGACGATAATGCGCGTCCACCTCACCCACCAGGCGCAAATAGTAGCGCGCAAGGAGAGGATCTCGTCCTCACTGGTGCCGACGGTAACCGTTTTGCCGCCTACATCGCGCATCCTGGCAACCCACTGGGGGCGCAAGTCCTGATCTACCCGGATGTACGAGGGCTACATGGTTTCTACAAGGCACTTGCGCTCCGTTTTGCTGAGGTGGGGATCACCGCCCTGGTTATCGACTATTTCGGTCGCACGGCGGGGTTGACCGCTCGCGACGATGCGTTTGAGTATATGCCCCATGTGCAAAAAATGCAGCTCGGTACATTCTTCAGCGATGTAAACGCCGCCCTAGCCCACCTTCGTACAGGGGCAGGGGCAGAGCAACCTATCTTCACTGTTGGTTTTTGTTTGGGTGGTAGTCTTTCCTTCTTCTCAGCGACAGAAGCAGATTTTGGTTTTGGTGGGGTGATTGGCTTTTATGCTGGCATGAGTCGCTCTATGGGCGGCGGCAAAGGCAGCGTTCTCGAGGAGGCGAAGCACGTTAAGTATCCGCTGCTCGGTCTCTTTGGCGGGGCCGATCAAGGTATTCCGGTGGAAACGGTTCATGCCTTCGATGAGGGTCTGGATGAGGCAGGGGTCGAACACGAAATCGTGATTTATCCTGGTACGCCTCATAGCTTCTTTGACCGCAAAGCCACGGAATTTGCAGCCGAGTCCGCCGATGCTTGGCAACGCATCCTCGGCTTCATTGCCAGCC
>JBBQXY010000020.1:0-52333 GCA_038209195.1 Ktedonobacterales bacterium
CGCAATACCATTCAAATAAGAATGAACGGCGACACCGTGTGTAGGGACAGGGGGACGAGGGGATGCGGACGCGGGGGCCTTGTGCCTGTCCTGCTGGGGGTTCTGGACATCCCACAGGACGAGGACAAGCACAAGGCCCCCCATCGACCGCCGCGTCCTCCCCTTGTCCCTACGCCCTCCATCCCCAAGCCTTATTTGAATGGCATTGCGATTTATCGGCGATGCCTTGTCATTCTTCGCTTCGCTCAGAATGACAGACGGCGGCGATTTATCAGCCCTACGGCGGATTCATTATGTGCAATCCATTACTGCTCTACGGGAAAAGTGGACACTCGTTACGAAATTGTTGCAGCAATTGCTCAACGGGCAATGGCGTTTGATGCATAAGAATGGGGGCGGTGACATTTAGTGTTAAGATTTTGCGATTGAGTTCGCGAAGTGCTCTTTCGTATTCGGCGGCGGCCTTCTCGACTGCCGCGTTATAGGCACGTTTCTCGCTGGGGAATGGGGGTACGCGGCGGGAGCGCAGATGTGTACCTTGATGACGAATTTTCGCCATCCTGGTCTCGATGCGCTCACGCTCGGTACGTATCTCTTTGGCTAGCTCGACTTCCTGTGGGGCGTAGCCGTTGCTTTTGAGTAAATGGTACCCCAAAGACTTATCTCCGGCATAGGTGTTTTCCAGGAAGGTTAATGGCTTGCCCGCGCCTGGCAAATTATCGAAATCACCACGCTCCATGGCTTCGCGAATTTGCTCGCCGACATAGTCCTCAAAACGACGACCATAATATTTGCGGATAGTTTTTGCGTCCTCATCTTTGGGCGATTTGGACGACTTGCGCCAATCTTTACTGTCCATCGGGTACTCAATTTCCAGGTAAGTACAGATTATGGTTTCACATGCTCTGTAGTAATTATAGCTAATGCGAGGGTATGTTGTGCAACCTCGTAGACCTCTGCCAGGGGTAAATTCTTCTCACGGGCAATGCGTTGGCAGTCTTCAAATTCAGGGGTGGCACTAAGTACCTTTGCGCCCAAGCGTTTCACCTTTACAAGCATGGTGCCAAGGGGAGTCTCAATACGCTCTTGCGTGCGCTGCGCTTTGAGCCTTTGCATCTGTTGCAGACGTACTCCTAAAGTGCTGGTCTCACGCAATAAGACCTGCGCCAGGACATCGCCCATCTCCTGGGAACAAATAACTGTAACCATAGTGGCGGGACGATTCTTTTTCATTTGGAGTGGGGTAAAGCTCACATCCAGGGCTCCGGCAAGCAAAAGCGTATCCATCAGGCCACCGAGTAGTTCTCCAGTCATATTGTCGATATTGCTTTCGATCACTGTGACCCAATCGGTATCGGCATTATCGCCGTATAGCTCCTGCGATTGACCAATGCAGAGACGCAGACAGTTCGGCCAGGGCAGTTGCTTTTGTCCAAAACCGTAGCCAACCTGGGCGATGGCAATAGCGGGACTGGCGAAGCGGGCCAGGGTAGCAAGAATGGCAGCACCCGTGGGAGTGACCAGTTCTCCTTCGATGGGACAAGGTTTCCAGGGCGCATTGACACGGCGCAGTATCTCTAGGGTAGCAGGAGCAGGTATTGGCAATAATCCATGAGCCGTTCGCACATGACCGCTAGTCAAAGGCAAGGGCGAGGCATAGAGTTGTGTAATACCCAGGGTATCCAGTGCGATGGCAGCGCCAGTAATATCGACGATGGCATCGACAGCTCCCACCTCGTGAAAGTGAACCTCTTCGATGGTTGAGTCGTGAACCTGCGCCTCCGCTTCGGCTAGTCGCTGGAATATGGCAAGGGCGGTATCACGAATGTTGGTCGGCAATGCAGAGGTTTGGAGTATGCGCGCAATATCTGCCAGGCGGCGGTGCGGTTGCGCCTCTTCCGTCATTACCACATCAAAACGTGTGCCATGAAGCCCTTTGTCATGAAAGGGCTCAGCTAGCAATTGATAGCCTGTGATAGGTAAAGTGGCTAATGCTGTTTGCAGGCTAGCCAACGGTAGGCCAGCGTCAAGCATCGCGCCAAGAAACATATCACCACTAATGCCAGAATGACAATCGAGATACGCAATTTTCTCTGCCATGTACTCAATACTCCATAGTTACCGTTTTGGGGACAAGATCTAGTGCTTTGTTTCTCTTCATTTTACGGCCGCCTTCGGCGGCAGGGGAGAGGGAGACTAGGGCTGCGCCCTAGAACCCAGTCAAGGGGCTGTCGCCCCTTGCATCCCCACCTGTTATTAGTCGGGTACATGATGCCCACATGGGACATCACTACATTTCTTGCCCCATATTGGGGGTCTGCTCGTTTGATGGTTTGTTTAATTGGTATGGTCCTGGTGCCTCAGCAACTTGGGACAGATGAGTGGGCAAGTTAGTATCAGCACGTAACTGCTCTTGCGCTATACGTGCGTTTGCAGAGTCAATGGCTATAAGAAATTTGGCTGGAAGGGATGATATGATTGAGGCTTCTACAGGCACATCTTCGGGTATATCTTCTTCGAAGGCGTGAAAATATGCTATGAAAGCGGCAATTTCATTGGCGTACTGCGGATAACGCGCTATGTACGTACTGAGTTGGGGTTTTTGACCAGCATGCATCTCGGCAACGTATTGAGCGGTAATGCGTTGGACAGCCTCTTCTTGTTTGCTATTCATGCAGCATTTCTCTTTCTGCTTCAAGTATACGAGACAATAAGCGCAGCGCACGTTTTAGCCTATAGCGCACGGTGCGGTCTGTAATACCTAATATTTGGGCAGTATCCTTTTCGGTTCTATCTTCCCAGAAAATGAGCAAAACAACAGCTTTTAATCTGTCTGGCAACCTTACAATTAAGCGCGGAAGATCACTATGCTCAACAGCTAACAAAGCTTTACGGGCCATTTCATCTTCAAGCAGCGATACAGATAGCTCAACATCCGGTTGCTGTTCAGGCTGATCTATGCTCGCGATCAGGACACGCGGGACGCGATCACCTTTCTTTTCGCGAGTGTAGAGCCAACGTCCTTCCTGTTTCATAAATATCTCGTATACGTGCCTACGCTCAAAACGCAAGCAGTGGAGAAAGTTTTCTTCCCAGAACAGCCGATTGGGGTCAATGACCGCCCGCATAATGCGTTCACAGATATCAGCGTAGAGATCGTTTACGAATACGGCCTGTTCGCCCGTGGTGAAATGTCGGTCTTTGAGGACATTATTGGCCCAGTGCTCATTGGAAGTGGCGATACGCCTGAAGAGCATCTCAAAGGTACGTTTTCTGCCGACGCTATCTCCACGAGCAATTGAGGTACGAATACATTTCACCAGAACTTCCAAAGGTAAGGCTCTGTGCATGTCAGGCTCTTCTACACTACGCCAGTAGGCCAATGAACCATACGGAGGCAGGGCAGCATAAAGCTGGGCTAGATGTGTTCGATGTCCGGCAAAGGCCTGCTCACCATCATCAACGGCTTGAACATATTCCTGTATCACAACATACATTCCCTTTATTCAACAGAGTGCAGTCCTATTTCTGGATTAGTATAGGCATCGAGAGATGAAACGTCAATCTATTTCTTTCTCATTATCTATAGTCATGAGTTTTTGGGTATTTTCCAAAAAAGTTTCCGCTTTTGACTAGATGAGGTGTATTAGTAATAACAGAACCACAAATATTGTTAAGGGAGATTGTAAACCATGTTTCAGCATACTTCAGTAGTACCCAAGCAGCGTGAGCTAACGCCGGAGCTGATCGTAATCAGTGAATTACGGGTGAATACGACTATTTTTGGTTGGCTCTTTGCGAGTGAAGTCGTGCAACGTAAAACCAACACAGGAAAACTCTTTCTTGATCTCAAATTACGCGACCAGCGCGGCAGCGAGATTATTGCGCGTTATTTTGACCCACCGCGCCAGGCAACGCTTTTTCCACGCGAAGGCCAGGTTATTTTATTGGAAGGAGCCGTGGAAGAGTACCGCAACCAGATACAGATCAAGGTTATGCAAACGCAAACAGATGAGAATATCCCCATTGACCTTTTCACACAAGGCACCCGTTGTCCTATCGTGCAACTTGAGGCAGACTTTCAGCATTTGATGGATAAGGTTGATGAGCCTGCGTTGCATACGTTGCTTGATTGCTGCTTCTCCAAAGAGGTAATGGAGCGCTTTCGCCGTTGGCCAGCGGCGGTGCGGCATCATGGCGCAGTGGTTGGTGGGTTGCTAGAACATACCGTCAATGTCGCCACAATCGCGGAACTGATCTCCCATCTCTATCCGTGCAATCACGATATGATTGTAGCGGGGGCATTGTTGCATGATATTGGTAAATTGGAGGAAATGACAGAACAGATTGGAGGTGGGTTTACCGTCAACGGGCGTATGATTGGACATATTATCCTGGGTATGCAATATGTTCAGCGGCAAGCTGTGCAGGTTCCGACACTTGAGGCGACACAACTTGATGACCTGTTGCACATCATCCTTGCGCATCATACCAAAGAGTTCGGTTCGCCAGTCAATCCGTCCACTATCGAAGCGTTGATCGTCCATCAAGCTGATCTGGCGGAAGCTAAGCTGACAGGTTTTTTGGAACACTGCCAACGCTCATTTGGAGCGGATGGCTGGACTTCGTTCAATGCGATCTATGGAGGGCAATTGCGCGTGCCGTAAGCGAGCTTAGAGCAATGCGCAAACTACAGGGTATTCTTGACAGGCTGCCGATCCTTTTTTCTGATCACGAAGCGTAGCGCGCTGAGGGTAGGAGAAACCGAGCACACCTTATTATCTACGACCTCTGCTTGCTGACCAGCAGCAATCAACTCGCGCTGATCTACGTAACCAGGGTGTCCACGTTTGGCTGAAAGGAGCCAGATAGCACCGTTTGGCGCGACATACTCGCGCCAATTTTTGAGCACGGTAACAGCGTCGGTCGTCTCGTCTATCACAGCCAGAACGATATCAAGAGTTTCATCTTCTGTGGCAGGTAACCGCCCTGTTCGTTCGATAATAGATTGTGATAGTTCTGGATCGATTTCCCTGGCTTCGTGGGCGAAGGCTACCGCGTGGCCTGGCTTAATACCCAACTTGTCCAAGACGCTACGATGCTGGTAATTTTTTTCTGGCATAGGGGTCTCCTTCTACTGTTTGGAGACGACGACGCTCACATATGTGCCACTGATTGCGGATTGGTATGAACCATATAGCTCGTCATTGACCGCTGATGTGGAAGGCCAGGGCATTGCGATAGACCTCTTCATAGCGCAGTGCGGAGGCCTGCCACGAGTGGTCAGCAGCCATGCCACGCTGTTGCAGTGTACGCCAAATGCTTTTGAAACGATAGAGTTCGAGGGCGCGAACAATGGCGGCGAAAAGCTCCCACGGATCATAGTTGGTAAAGGAAAAACCGTTGCCCTCGCCTGTGCGTGGATCATATTCCTGCACGGTGTCCGCGAGGCCACCGGTGCTGCGGACGATAGGTACACTGCCATAGCGCATCGCGATCAACTGACCCAAACCGCAGGGTTCAAAGCGTGAGGGCATCAAGAACATATCGCTACCTGCATAGATGTGTTGTGCCAGTTCTGTATTGAAGGTGAGGAAGATGGCGACCTGTTCGGGATAGCGTGCCGCCAGATTTTGGAACATTTCGTGATAATGTTGGTCGCCAATACCGAGCACGACAAATTGCACGCCCTGAGCGAGTAGTGGTTGGATGATTTGTGCCAGCATATCAAAGCCTTTTTGGTCAGTGAGGCGTGAGATCATGGCTAATAAGGGTTTATCTGGGTCTACGGGCAAATGAGCTTGCTCTTGTAAAGCACTTTTGTTCTCAACGCGTTTATCGAGGGAGTGAGCGTCAAAGTTGGTATGAATGTAGCGATCGGCAACGGGATTCATCTCGTCGTAGTCAAGGCCGTTGAGGATACCAAAGAGACGGTCACGGCGAGAACGTAAGAGGTGATCGAGCTTTTCTCCAAAGGTGGGGGTAAGGATTTCCTGGGCGTAGCGTTCACTAACCGTCGTGATAGCATCGGCAAAGAGAATGCCACGCCCCATGATATCGACGACATTGGCTAATTCGGTGATCTGTGGATAAAGGAAACCATTGGAGGCGACACCAGCTACTTCGAGGATGCGGTAGCCAAAGATGCCCTGATAGGCCAGATTATGGATCGTATAGACTGTGGCTGAGTTCGCATAGAAGGGGTCATCATGATAGATGGTATGCATCCAATTGGGCACGATACCTGTATGCCAGTCATGGCAGTGGATGATATCGGGCGACCAATCCAGCTTGCGCATGGTTTCCAGCACGCCCCGGCAGAAGAGAATGAAACGCTCTCCGTCATCGTTGTAGCCATAGATATTCTCGCGCTCAAAAAAGCGCGGCGCGTCGATCATATAAACGGGAATTGTATTACTAATGAAACCCTGGAGGACACTGACGGAAACCTGGAAGTTATTCATATTCACGGTGACAGCATCAAAGACGGTATCGAGGGCAAAACGTTCCGGGCTCACTTGTCCATAGCGCGGCATCGCTAAGCGAACGTCATGCCCGAGGGATTGGAGGGCTTTTGGCAAGGCACCGACGACATCAGCTAGACCGCCAACTTTGGCAAAAGGGACAATTTCCGCGGCAAGGATCAATATTTTGAGGGGATGTGCAGACTGCATTCTCGTATCTCCCGAAATCACCATTTGGGCTCATTATACCATGTAGAGTCAAAATGACGATAGGAGGAAATACTGATCAAAACGGGCCAGAGGAATACGCGGTAACGCGTCCCTCTGGCCCGTTTTCTTCGATATTACTACACTTTGTAGCGATTACGCACCAGGAAGTAGAACTGGATGGCGGCCAGTATGCCCAGAATAAACAACATCACAATAGAATCAGCCATGCCCAATGTTGGTGGTTGATTAGGCAATGGATGAGCCGGAATAATAGTTCCAGAGATGAACGGAACATTTGTCTCAGTTTCATTGACCCAAAGCGGGAGCGAGAAGAAGGCAAACGATGCCAGATAGACAAGCAGGCAGGTACCAACAACCAGCCACATACCCATGCAGCCCAGGTTATTTTCGCCCACCACCGCGAATTCACGACGTGCCACGCTCGTCCAAATCGTAGCCAGAATAATCATGCCAGCACTAAGCAGCAGAGCAATAATGACTTCACTCGTACTGGTATGGAGCAAGAAGGTGGTCAGTCCAAGCACAGCAGTTAAAACGACGCCACTGATGATGACCAGATTGCGGTTAGACTTCCATATAACGATAGCGGCCATCAAGACGAAGAAAGAGGTGCCAGTAGAGACGGCGTCGATAATGTATCCAGTTTGGGCAGAGAACGCACAACTAGCCGGAATAGCTGATTTCTTTGCGCAGACGATAAAATAATCGCCAAGCCCAATAAACGTCCACGAGTGAACCCAAGCGACGAGGGGAAACAACACAAACCAGAGCACCAGTAGGATAGCTCCCAACTGTGCCAGGCCCAGCGCGCCGAACGCGTACAGTGGGGCCATCGTGCGCTTACGCACGGGGCGCATGAGGTAATGGAGGCGCAAAGCAAAGGAACCAAGGGCCAGGAATAAGGCCAGTCCCAATACGCAGTTGATGATGGTATCGATAATGACCTGGATTTGTGCTCCGTTCGCGGAGTCGATGCGGTAGGCCAGACCATTATCGTTCACCGCGGTATAGACAACCATAAAGATAACGAGCAGCATGATGGAGGCGATCAGCATAGTGCGAACGGCAGGTGTTGTTCCTCTATCGCTGCGATCAGGATTACGTTGCTCCCCAATTGCCAGCACACCATAGAAGAGCATAGCCATGCCAACAAACAACACAGCCAAACCGACCATCACCAAGTCGAGGACATTGGGTTGAAACCAGAGTACGGTACCACCCAGAATGGGATTCCAGTAGCCATTAGCCACAGGAAAGTAGTGGTAGCCGGTATAGCTGGCCCAAATGGTGATAGCGGTGCCACCAAGAGCCAGAATGACTCCTAATCCGCTAATAATAGCGGGTGGCACGACTGGTTTGGGATCGAAGAGTAGCACAATCACCTGAATAACAGCGAAGCCAGCCAGGCATGCGACCGCCAGAGCAATCATCCCTTGCGCAAAACCTTGCAGTGATGCCGCGGTCATCTCATTATAAATAAATCCAGGGAGTTGCCCGATGAGGATGGCAGCGATAAAAAAGAAGCCAATCCCGAAAATCATAGCACGCGCCCAGGAAATTCTGTCTGGGTTCTCCCGTTGTTGAGCTTGTTGCATGGATCGCAATCCCTTTCAACAGGTCACTATTCTTCATACACAGCAGCGAGTGCTTTGTTTCTCTTCATTTGACTTACCGCCTTCGGCGGCAGGGAAGGGAGAACTAGGGCACAGCCCTAATTACCTGCCCCCCAGGCAGGGTGCAGTCAAGGGGCGGCTGCCCCTTGCATCCCCGCTCGTCACATGAAGTGAAACAGTGTACGAGTGAGCAGCACTGAGGTCATAAAGACCACTGTAGGTATCGCACCATTCACGATAGGAGGCGCGATACCAGGAACATTTACGGGACAATTGTTAACTCGGCAATCATGCCGGGGTGGTATTGGCAATAATAGACAATCGTGTGACTAGAATTAAAGTTGTAGGCACCCAACGTCACGGTGTAGGTATAGGTCGCCCCTGTCCCAATAGCCGTTCCAATGCCAGAGTCAAAAATTTGCGTTGCAGGTTTCTCAATGGAAGGGTCGGTACCTATAATAGCGGTCACTGTATGGCCCTGCGCGCTCTTGTTGACCCAGGTAATGACTGTCCCTACCTTCACCTTCACGTTGGTAATCTCGTAACAGGCTGGTGAACAGGTAGCACCTGTTGGCGGCTGAATAATATTAATCGTCACAGCCTTTTTCGTGGTCATATCGACTGCTTTGCCGAAATTCCCGCCGCTCTCTTGCGCGACAGCCGTCGCGTAAGCAGAAGGGTTATTGGTCTGGAAGTAGTCCTTTAGCTGGCTAAAGCCATTGAAGGCACTGCTGCCAGTAAAACCATTCTTTGCTAAATAGCTGGGATCGGATGAACGAACGAGATTAAAGAGGTATTGGATATCGTTATCGGTGAGTGGCCCACCATAGCGATCACTCCAGGCAGGCATGAGCGGAGTGGCTGGATTAGCAGGGTCATACACACCACCGCTAATGATACGCAGGAGGTCATTATCGGTCAAACTGTTGACGAGTGTATTGCCATTTAGCTTGGGACCACTACGCCCCTGCCCGGCGGTACCGTGGCACTGATAACAATACTGTGCGTAAAGTGCTTCGCCACGTTGAACGTTGGTGGTATGCTGGTCTGCAGCGAAAACGGCCTGATTATTCGTCTCCATGATCCAGAAAACTGGAATCATCAGGGAGACCAGGGCCAACATGATCAAAGCACCATAGCCGGTCTTTTCGACGGCGTTGGTGCGGGAATAAAATATAAATAATAAGGCCCCGACCACTATTACCAGTACCACGATACCTATTGTGGCCTGAAACGGATCTATCATAAACACACAACCTTTAACACGAGGGCAACCAGATAAATGGCTTGCCCTCGAACACGATCAACGCCCAAATGCTGCGCTACAAACAGTTAAGATGCACTACATTGTACAGTAGGTACAGCGATGATGCGAGTAGTATTGTCTGGGTGCTGCACAGTATTGTTTAAGGTACCCGTATGGACGATGACATCCTCCCCACTGAGGGACATCGAGAAACGATCCAGGCTCCTTGGTGCAGGCCCATCCAGATATTCACCATTGACATTATAGTGAGAACCATGGCAAGGGCACTTAAAGCTTACGCAATCGTTACGGAATGGCACGGTACAGCCCAGGTGGACGCAGCGTTGATAGAGAGCGACCCAGTAGGAGCCATCACTATCTTTCACAAAGGACTCCGAGTCCAACTGATCTGAAAGATTCGAGCCAGTCAATGTAAATTGCGTATCTTTCGACAAATGCGAAATGTAGGTTTTCGCGGGTTGTTGATAGAACACACCCGCCTGGCCTATTTTGTAATCACTCGGCTTGGCGGCGGGAAAATCGCTTTTCTTGCCCACGGTGAAGTCGGAACCAAACTGACCAGCCAGGTTCGGATACATCATGTATAACGCACCGGCCACCGCGGCAGTGGTGGACAAACCCCACACAGCGAGCATTGAGCGGCGCATGAAACGCCGTCGCGACAAGCGTTCTTTGGACATTTCAGCCGCCTCAGCACCACCGCCGTGCAATACTTCATACTGCTGCGGGGTAATGTGCGGCGTATTAATACTATCATCTGTAATCAAGGTAGTTCTCTCAGTCTCTTTTGCAGCACGCTACAGGTCAAAGTAGATATGCTGCCACGGCCATACCCAAACCCAGCCTGGGCCACGGAAGAAACTGCCCGCTAAAGTGACCACGGCCCAGAAGACCAGGAACATGGTGAAGGTCACAATAGCGACCTTGCGGTCAGCATAGGCACGGCTAGGATTGCGGTCCAAATAGGGTAAAGCTGCAAGGGCAGCTAACACGAGACCTGGAACCATAATACCTGCCGTGGTGGGTGGGAAGTAGTGCAGAAGTTCCTGCAAGCCCAGGAAATACCACGGAGCCTTTGCCGGGTTCGGCGTGAGATTCGGGTTAGCTGGATCACGTAACGGAGCATTAATCACAACCGCCATAATGGTTACCATAACCGTAACCATAGCAGCCGCGAAGAATTCACGCACAAGCAGGTGAGGCCACACGAAGACGGAATCTTCGAGCGGCTTTTCAACACGCGTGATGGCTTCCTGCTTCACTACGGCCAGAGTACGATAGCGTCGCTGGGTAGCAGCACCCTGCGTCTGTGCTCTTGGATCTTTCTGTTCAATTGACATAGGTCGGTATCCCCTCACTTGTTGCACCGTTGTGCAGAACACCATACGGAACAGATACACCAATAACTAGCGAGCAGCACCCACGGAGGTACGCTCTTCTGCACGGGTTTGAGTGTCACGACGTGATGGAGGTGGAGGACCCGCTTCGCCCCCATCCTTACGAATACGCCAGAAATGAACAGCCATCAATAGCGCGGCAGCAAGTGGTAGCAATATGACGTGCCCCACGTAGAAGCGAATCAGCGTCGATTGCGTGACACTTCCTCCAGCAACGAGTACCTTGTAAACAGGATCGCCCACGACCGGAGCATAGGGTGCCAGGTTGGTACCGACGGTGATAGCCCAGATAGCGATTTGGTCCCAGGGCAGCAGATACCCAGTAAAGCTCAAGAAAAGAGTAACAAGGAAAAGTAAGACGCCGATTACCCAGTTAAATTCTCTTGGTGGCTTGTAGGCACCATGATAAAAGACACGAATCATGTGCAGCGTAACCGACACAACCATCAAGTGGGCCGCCCAACGGTGCATATTACGCACCAGGTTGCCGAATGAGACTGCGCTACTCAACTGCTGAATATTCTGATACGCCACATTCGTGTCTGGGATGTAATAGAACATCAGGAAGACACCGGTAATGGTCAGCAGCAGGAACAAGAAAAACGAAATACCGCCCATACACCAGGTGTATGTGATCTTCATTGCCTGGCGGCTAACTTTGACGGGGTGCAAGTGTAGAAACACGTTGCCCATCATCACCAGTGACTGGTTCAGCGGGGTGTCAGGATAGCCGTGGCGAAAAATAGATCGCCAGACCTGGCTCTCGACCATCTTCTGTGTCATGGTGTCGAGTAAGCTTTTATTGGTACTTGAGTTCACTATGCCTCCTCAAAAAGATCATGCCTCGTGGTCTGACCAGGACCTGATAAAAATAGCCCAGTCACAAGAGTCCATATTCTGTGTGGCTGATTATATCATACACACGAACTTGTCGGTACCCCCTACGCGAAACAAAGAAGAAACTCGTTCCTTCTATTGTAACCCTTCTCTTTAGATTGTAATAAACTTTGCTAACAAATGGAAGATTACATACCTGAATTGAGTTCTGTTCTTAGAATACTGTACCACCTCCATGCAAGCATCAGGTGCTTACCTGATTTTTGCGCATGTTCCACCTGATTTCCATAGCTATTAGCGGAATATGCGCGGCTATATTTGACAGGTGATTGTCACTACCGCTACAATGATAGTGTGATAGAGAAGTTCCTAAACTGCAAAGAGAACAGTATTATGGCCTATTCCAGCACTGAACCACCCAAAAAGATTACCCATATCCGCCACTTGCTCAGGCCAATTCTGAGCTTACCTGTGTTTTATAAAGTATTGCTTGCCAATAGTTTGATTATCTTTTTTGGTGCCACGGGTGGCACCTGGCTGGCTTCCAATCTACATAATAGCCATCAAGCCTATGCTACTCCGGCCTTGTTGGTTCTTTTTATCGTGGCTGGTTGGCTGGTGAGCATCGCACTGAACTTTGTCGTGCTCCAGGTGGCCTTTCGGCCTTTGATGGATTTGGGCAAGGTAATGAAACGCGTACAAACGGGAGAGCGTTCGTTACGCGCTCCTACGACAGGGGTTGATCCAGAAGCCGATCAACTGGCCAGCACTTTTAATATGATGCTTGAAGCCATTGATGATGCAACGCGACTACGCGCCAGCCAGATCATCAACGCGCAGGAGCAAGAACGCAAACGGATTGCCCGTGAACTACACGATGAGACGAGCCAGGTCCTGACATCGCTGCTTATCAGCCTTGCCATCCTTGAAGAGTCCATCACGACGCAGGAGGCGCGAGATCGTATCGCGGACACGCGTAAACTGGCACACCAGACGTTGCGAGCTATCCGTAATTTGAGCATTGACTTACGCCCCAGTGCGCTTGATGATTTAGGGCTGCTTCCAGCATTGCGCTGGTATGTCAAAGAATACCAACAAAAGTGTTCGATCGAGGTTGAGTTCGCGGCAACAGGTTTTAAAGGCCGTCTACCGGCTGAGATGGAGACCGCTCTCTATCGCATCGTACAAGAGTCGTTAACCAATACAGCACGCCACTCCAATGCGCGCAAGGTGGTGATCACAATGAGAGAAGATGAAGATATAGTTTTTGCGACCATTGCCGACGATGGCTGTGGCTTCGATATGGATGCACTGCGCAAATCATCTGACCAGGAACGAGGCCTTGGGCTGGCTGGTATGAACGAACGTGCGCTTTTACTCGATGGCTCTCTCACCATCAATGCAAGCCCTGGTCATGGCACGCTAATTGAGGTACAAATGCCGCTGGAGCCAACCGAAAGACTTTCAACGCCCATAACATCTGACGCCAGCTTGTAAGCGTATATAGTTGCATGTTCATTACTATTGACTTTCATTCATAATAAACAATAGACCACCAGTACTCTGTCAACCTATATTTGACAAAGCGGGAATGCAAGGGGCGGCCGCCCCTTGACTGGGTTCTAGGGCTGCGCCCTAGTTCTCTCTCCTTCCTCTGCCGCCGAAGGCGGCATTTCAAATCAAGATTGACAGTCCACTAGCACCTAATAGAAGATAGGATTCCCATGAAGATACATATCTTGCTCGCCGATGATCACACGATTCTGCGTGCTGGTTTGAAGATGATGCTGAACGCACAACCAGATATGGAGGTGGTAGGAGAGGCCCAGGATGGGCGACACGCTATTCATGAAGCAGAACGATTGCTGCCAGACATCGTTCTGATGGATATCACCATGTCAGATATGAACGGCATTGAAGCAACGCGCCAGATCAAGAAGCTACTGCCAGAGGTCAAGGTGCTGGTCTTAACGATGCACGAGAATGATGAATACGTCTTTCAAGCCTTACGGGCAGGCGCATCAGGCTATATGCTCAAAGAGGCTGCTGATACTGAATTGATTACCGCGTTGCACGTTGTGCAGAGTGGGCAATTTTACCTCTCGCCGACAGCGCAATCGGTGATGGTCGGCGACTATCTCCAACGGGTACGCACTGGGGAAGAGCGCGATAGCTACAGTAGTTTGACCGAGCGAGAAAGGGAGATTCTGAAGCTGGTAGCGGAGGGGTATACCAATAACCAGATTGCCGAGCGTCTTGTGATTAGTCCCAAAACCGTGGATACACATCGCACTCACGTCATGGACAAGCTGAATCTGCACAGCCGCGCCGAGTTGGTAAAATATGCGATGCGACGCGGCCTGCTAGAAAATTGAGAGGGGCAAGACGATGAGAAGATGGGAGAGTTATTCCTCGTCCTCATCCTCAAAGCCGCCGCTCGTATCGCTTTCTTCCGCGAAATATTCGTCGCTATAGAAGCCAACGTCCTTGCCCACGTAGACGCTGACCAGGAAATCGTCGCGCGGCATATCGGCAGAAAGTACCAAGTCTTCGTCAATCTGCTCAATCAGTTTTGTTAAATCAGTCTCTTCGAGCTCCCGCTCTAAAATAAGCGTGCCATGCACTGCTGTCGTGGTAAAATGGATATCAACCGTGCCCAGGCGATTGTTATTTTGCAGGTTGGTACCCTGCATGATGTAATACCCCTCTGAGTAGGGAGTACGAAAATGTCGTTCAAAACGAATGTCGTCCATAAATGTGTCACGTAAGCGCAGCCAATATGTGTGCCACGCTCTCCTTTCTCATCATTGATGCAGTAGCTTTAATAACGTATCACTGCCGCAGGCTATACGCAAGTGTTGTGCGGATGGTGATCTTCTATTGATTATGCGACAAATTGGAATGATGAGCGCATAGCAGAAAAGACGTACTGCTCCTCCTGTGCGTAGGTTGTTTGTGGAGCTAATTGCATGATGGTGCAGACTTTCTGCTGATGTACCGCGGCATAGAGCGTCTCAGTATACGTTGCTCCATTCAGCAAGACATTGCCTTGCAGTTGCTGCCACGATGTGCCGGCAAAAGTTTGTGCCGCACCAGGCTTTTGCGCGGTCATCGTCAAGAGGGCAGCCTCTTGTTGTAGATACTTGTTGATATCGCCTCCACCTGTTGATGTAAAGACAACGGTAAAGCGCGCGGTCTGACTGCTATCAGTCAAATGCACAGTTGATTTTTGAGCCTCTACCCTGGCAGTCCAGCCACTGGGGTAGTGAAGAGAAACACCAAGTTGCGTATTAGTAAATGTTTGCTGTGGCTGCGTAACCCCGGCTACCGTAAAGGGTTGATAAAGTACAAGCCACATTGCCAGACCACCACCGACAATTAGAAGCAGGAGAGCCGCCAGCACAACAGCCATTGATTTGCGGCTCTTACGCTTTTCGCGTCGCCTCGTGGGAGGTACCGCAACAAGAGGAGGTGGAGTTTGCCGTAGATTGTGCGTCGAAACTTCTGACAGTGGTGTTTGGAAATCCTGGACGAAGCCCCCAGTCGTACGCTGAGGCGGCGGTGAAGCGGTAGACGATTGTCGTTGCACCGTTGTGTATGCAGGAGCTTTGTCTTGCTCTTGCCAGGGCTGACGTTGTTGTTCGTCCGCTACCGAGCGAGTTATGGGCTTTGGCCTCACACTTGCATGAGTGACCATCGGAACAGTATCAAGCTGATCTACATTATCTGAAAGTGCCACCTGGCCTTTTGGTGAAGATGTATTGATGGGTTGGTGCGGTTTTAGCATGTTGGAAGTCTGCGCAATAAGAGGGCGTGTTGGTAAATTCTCTACTTCATTATCGTCAACCAGACGTTGTTTCTGATTAACCTGGGTATGAGCATCCTGATCAGTCATTGTGGTTGGTTGGCCTTCTTTCCATACCTTGACGCGCAACTCACGAGGCGAAGAAGTTATGGGTATTTCAGGTACTTGGCTAGGAAAAGCAAGTTGTGGAACGTCGCTATCACTGTTGGGCGGAACACTAGCGGGAACCCCTTTTGCAAGCTGATGCATCCAGTCTGGAGGCTCATCTGGCAGAGTACGCCCGGTAGGGCGCGATGACGGACGTTGCGGCACTGGTTCGTGCATTCTTTCCTCGCTATTATCAAATTGCGCTGAAGCAGGAGGGGGCGAGACGTTCAATTTAGCATTGAGGGGATGGGATGGAACGAGGGTTCCGCAGATATTACAAAAACGAGCACTATCCTTTAGAACTGTCCCGCAATGGGTACATTGTATAGCCACGGAACTCTCCTACCTCTTGGTTTAGCCAACGCTTGTTATAGCTCTAACGTACCCTACATGGGATATTCCGTCAAGTAACAGCAGCCATTATAGTACGTATAGTTGGCTTTGCTGCTACTTCAGCTTCAATAATGCTTCACGCTCGCTAACTGTAGCTAAAGGCTGTTGGTTTTTGACGATCTCCACCAGCTTCTTCCGGCCTTTGGGGCTCCCAATCATCAAGACGCCGACCAGTTTGTTCTCACGGAAGAAGAGTTTGCGATAATTTTCATTGCCTTTCTCACCTGGTTCGCGCAAAGCAAGGCACTCTAACTCAGGGTTTTGCGATTCTGCGGTTCCTACGACGGCAATATTCACATCAAAGAGTGGGCTCGTATATGTTGGGACATCGTTGTACGCCTGGTGTCCCCCTGCCATATTGACCCCTACGTTACGCCCGTGGGACAGGGCATTATCCCATGTTCCCATGGTATGGTGTTCATTCACCGTTGTATCAAAGAATTCAGCGATATCGCCGGCGGCGAAGACGCCCGGTACATTTGTCTCCAGGTATTCATCGACAATAACTCCAAGGTGCGTTTCAACAGGGGTATCGGCCAGTATCTGCGTATTGAGGGTTATACCTAGACCAACACCGATCATATCGGCCTGAATGGTACGCCCCTGCTTTGTTTTCACATAGCTCGGCACACCATTTTGCGGCACGACCGACTCGATTTCATCGCCATGGATGACCTCAATGCCAAATTTCTTGGCAATGTTATCTACCACGGCACCACCTTCAGGGTCTAACGCACTACGCAGCCAGTAAGGCCCACGCATGAGCCACGTCGTGTCGAGTTTTCGCACGGCAAAGCCGTCGCATAACTCGTAAGAAATAAAGCTGCCACCATAGGCCACGGCTGTACGCGACTCTAGCATGCGCTCTATGATGGTCTTGGTGTCGTCGAGAGTTACGAAATTATAAATATGCTGGGTGCCCGCTGCTCCTGGTACGGCTAGTGGATTGGCCCAGCCACCAGTGGCAATGAGCAAGGCGTCATAGGGAAGCTGTAAACCAGTATTGGTCACGACAACCCGCTCATCCGTATGCACACCAGTGACAAGCGTTTCCGTCACCAGTTGAATGTTTCTCTGTTCATGCCAAGCAAGGTCACGAATCATGACCTTTTGCTCAACGATCACTCCTTGTAAGAAGCGCGGCAGAGAAACGCGATTATAGAGAGGATACTGTTCATTTGTCAGCAGATGAATACTACAATTGGGATCATTTTTACGCAGGGTTTCGGCAGCAGTGGTTCCCGCCACTCCGTTGCCTATGATGACATAGCGTCTATCGTGCGTTGCCAAGTGATCTGTCTCCTTGCTCGCTTGATATGGTTGCTCACGTTCTGTTATTACGATGGGATTTTAGCATAGTTTCACGCATAACGCTATACTTTCAGCAAAAACAAGTGGAGAGAAGCAATCGTAAGCTGCTTCTCTCCACTGGGGAAATGCGTTATTAGAAGAGGGTTACTAACAAAATGACGTTGAGAATAGTGACGACTAGCAAGAGGGCGGCATTCATAATATTGGTGTTGCGGGAATTCACGAGAGCACCCATCAAGTCTTTACGGCGCGTGAGGAGCACAACGAAGACCATAGTAAAGGGCAATTGTAAGCTCAAGATGACCTGACTGATCACCAGGACTTCGATGGAAGAAACATTGAAGGCGATGACAATCAAGGCAGGGACCAACGTCATCAAGCGCCAGAGCCATATTTCGACATGCTTGCCCAGAAAGCCTTGCAAAACAATCTGACCAGCTAATGTTCCAGTCGTCGAGGAGGAGAGACCCGATGCGAGCAGCCCGATGCCAAAAGCGACACTGGCAAACACGCCCAAAGCTGGTGTTAAGGTGATGTAGGCCGTCTGTAGATCGAGTTGTGCTGGATCGACATGGTGGAAAAAGACTGTTCCGGCGACGATCAACATGGCGGCATTAACCAAGAAGGCTATGTTCAGTGCCGCCACGGCATCAATCTTTGCCAGTCGCAAGACCTTGAGTCGCTCCTGCACGGGGGCGGCAGGGCTGCTTAAACGCTGGAACGCTAGATGCGAATGCAGAAACACATTATGTGGCATAACCGTTGCCCCCAAAATGCTGACAGCCACCAGAATACTGCCCGTCGAAACCTGCGGCACGGTCAGATGTAAAGCCACCAACCCCCAGTTTGGATGCACCAATGTCGTTTCATAAAGATAGGCTAGTCCAATGACAGAGACCATTCCAATAATGACATATTCAACCTTGCGGAAGCCCCAGCGACTCAGCCCCAACATAGCCATGACGATTGCGCCGGTAATAATTGCAGATAAAAAGAGGGGAATATGAAAGAGAATATTGAAACCCAACGCACCGCCCAGGACTTCGGCTAGATCGGTCGCCATCATAGCGATGGCAGTGGTGATGCCCATGAAAATGACGATGGGGCGCGAATATTGTTCGCGAATTAATTGAGCGAGGTCTTTACCAGTAGCAATGCCGAGTTTCGCGGAGGAAATTTGTAAGAAGATAGCGATAATATTACTAACTAGGATCACCCACAGCAGTTCATAACCAAAACCAGCACCAGCGGCGAGGTTCGTTCCCCAGTTACCAGGGTCCATATAGCCTACACTCACCAGGAATCCTGGTCCCAGTGCCCCCAAAATCTCACGCAATCCTATACCCCAACGGTTTTTGCGGAGACCGCGCCATCGCTTGAGCAAGCGCACGCTCAATGGTAGCGTGTACTCTACATTCTTGCTGCTTTGTGTTAAGAAGGCCATATCATCTCTCCTCACAATTTTCTCAGCTATCTCTCTATTCGTCACATTTGCTTTTAGCCATTAATCGATGAAGATTTATATGTCCTAAACAAATATTTTTACATCCCTAAAAAATATTATACCATCAAATTGAAAAATTGGCAAGGAGGAAAAAGCAAATCTGTTAAAAAATACGCGTGAGAGCATTCAATGGATGCTCTCACGCGTAAGCGCGGTATGTTTGGACGATAGAAGAAGACGTTGCTAGCTTATTAGGATAAAGCGTAAAGCTGCTCAAATTTGTTGGTCAGGTAGTGCGTGAAGTAGGATGGATTGGGCGTTTCGCCGGTTACGCGTTGCATCAGGTCTTCCGGCAAGTAGATCGCGCCCACTGCATACATATGTTCACGCAGCCAGTCATGAACGAAGGATGTATCACCTGCCGTTAAACGAGCATCAAAGTCTGGGAAGGCAGCATGCAGTGAATGAAAAATCTGCGCGGCATACAGGTTGCCCAACGTGTACGTGGGGAAGTAGCCAAAGCCGCCAGTCCAGTGGACATCCTGCAACACGCCATCGGCGTCATTGGGTGGTTCAATACCGAGGTATTCACGATATTTGGCATTCCATAGAGCTGGCAGCGTTTCTACAGCTACTTCGCCATTGACCATAGCCTTTTCTAGCTCGTAACGTACCATGATGTGCAGGTTATACGTTACCTCATCGGCTTCAACACGTATCAAGCTGGGCTCAACTTTACTCAGGGCGCGAGCAAAGGTGGTAACATCGACGTGCGCGAATTGCTCAGGAAAGGCTTCCTGCACCGCCGCATATTGTCCCTGCCAGAACGGTAGCGAACGTCCAATGCCGTTTTCCCACAAGCGCGACTGCGATTCGTGTGCCCCCATGGAGGCACCACCGACGACGGGTGTACGTACCAGACGCGGATCGCTGCCCTGTTCATAGAGGGCATGACCACCCTCATGGATAGTCGCCATAATCGACATTGGGAGGAAATGCGCATTGATGCGCGTGGTGACACGTACATCGAAGGGACTGCCAAAGCTGGTGGTGAAGGGATGGGGCGACTGGGCAAGCTGGCCTCGTGAGAAGTCATAGTGCATCGTGCGCAACAAACGATCACACAAAGCCAATTGAGTATCAACGCCAAAATTGCCTTCCAGGCAGGAGGCATCCACAGTATTGCCGCTGCTCTTGATGCGCTGTAATAACGTTTTACTGGTTTCGCGGATAGGACCAAACAAGGCATCGAGCTTGCGCACCGTCATACCAGGCTCATAATCGTTCAGAAGAGCGTCGTAGCGCGTCTCGGTATACCCTAACCTGTCGGCGATTTCACGCTGCAAGGCGATCATACGCGTCAGCCATGGTGCGAAGCGGGCAAAATCGTTGTGCTCTCTGGCATTACGCCAGGCCTCGAAACTTGAAGCCTGCACGCGTGCCAACTCTTCCACCAGGGTACGCGGCAATTTGGCGGCACGATTGTAGTTGCGCAGAGCTTCGCGCACGAGGCCCCGGTCGGCATCTGAATAGATTGCCTGTTGCACAACGGTTTCCAGTTCATGCAATAGCTCGCCCAGATGGGCAGAGGTCCAACGTTCATGCAAAACCCCTTGCAAAGTAGCCATTTGGTGACCGCGTACTTCGGCAGCACCACCCGGCATGGCAGTATTCTGATCCCATTCCGCGAGGCTACCCAGGGCCTGGAGGTCGGCTATGCTATGCACAAAGTCAAGCAATTCGCGAACACGCACATCGCTGACGGTAAATTCAGGGGCTATTTTATGATCTTGTTGTAGCATCGTTGCTTTTAAATACTCCTTTAATAGTCTGATACGCGTGGCACGATAACATAGCAAGGTGGGACCACGCGAGTATGTTCCCTTAGTATACAAGGTTATACGCATTTTTGCACGGAGTATTGAGGCTTTCTGTGTGAGGGGTTTTGCTGCTGCTGGCAGCAGCAAAACCCCTCACACAGAAACTCATACAGCCGAGGGCAGTCTCTAACTACATCTAATGCGCCGGGCGCAACGCCGCCACGATCATCGCGACAACACTGAGACCAAAGGAGACAAAGAAGGCAAGGTGTAAGCCATTCAAGAAGAGGGTGAGGGCCTGTGGGAATTGGCTCATACCACCGCCGTAGATGAAGACCTGCATCATCGCCTTCATCGGGACCGAACTCAGAGCCAAGGGAAAGACGATGACGATACTCAGCATCTGGCCAGTGTTGTTTAACATACTCAGGATGCCAGCAGCAGCGCCACGCGTATGCGGCTCAACTGAGCTCATGATGGCGTTCGTGTTTGGCGAGACAAAGAAGCCAGAACCACCACCCATCAAGGCCATATACGTGGCAAGTATCCAATAGGGTGTTGCTGGGCCAATAGTGGTCAAGCCCAAAAGACCAAGTGATGTAACGCCCAGACCAATCGGTGCCAGTAAGCGCGAACCAACACGATCTGAGAGCCGACCACTCAGTGGACCGATGATCATGAAGGCAGCTCCAAAGGGAATCAGTAAGAGACCAGCCGTTAAAGGGTCTTTGCCATACGGGCCTTGCAGAAAGAAGATCAGTAAGAACAATACCGCTCCACGAGCGATACCATTCAACAAGCCACTCAGGTTTGCCAGTGTGAAGAGGCGATTTTTGAACAGGCGCAACTGCACAATTGGTTCTTTGATCCGTGGCTCAATGATACCGAAGAGGGCCGCACTGATGATACCAATAACCAGAATCGAAATCGTCGTCACCGCGTTGAGGATGGGGAAAGCGATCATCGTCAATGCCAGCAGGATGCCTGTGAGGCCGATGGTCAAGGTCAAGCTGCCAAACCAGTCGATGTGCTGCCGTTCAAGGGGCTTGACTGGCTCGCGCAGCCGCCAAATGCCCCAAATCGTGCCAAAGATGGCGATAGGAACATTGAACAAGAAGACCCAACGCCATGAGAACTCGGTGAGCAAACCGCCAACGATCGGCCCGATCAAGAAACCGGCGGCACCGGCAATCTGATTGATGCCCAGGCCAAGACCAACCTGACCTTTGCGAAAGGCGTCAGTCACGATGGCGGTACTGTTTGTTACGAGTAGAGCAGCACCTACGCCTTGAATGACACGGCCCAGGATCAGGTCGCTGCCATGAAATTGTGGCTGTGCCAGCCCTGAAACAAGTGAGCCAACGGCAAACATGAGGAAACCACTGTTATAAAGCCGTTTGCGACCAAAAATGTCAGCCAGGCGACCAATCACGGGCGTCAAAACGGTGGTGATGAGTAAATAGCCCATGAGGACCCACATAATCGTGAAAAAAGTGGCCTGTAGCTCAGTCAGAATGTTAGGAAGAGCGATCAGCAGAGCCGAGCCTTGAATAGAGGCCAGCAACGCCCCCACTGTGGTGACGGAGAGTGCCGTCCACTGATACCCATCTTGATGTACGGGTACCGCACTTTGACCTTTCTGAGTGATATCGTTCTGCGTATTTGTTGAATTAAAAGGAGTAGAGCGCATAAGAACCTTTCATTATTTCCTAGCTCTGCCGCGTGTTGCGCCATGTAACGAGTTTCGCAATAGCATCAAAATCCCACGGACCTTCCATACCCATGATGAGATGGGTAGCTCCAGCCTTGAGGTAGGCGTCAAGCGTTGCTGGATCAACGTCGCGCGGTGCTCCTGCCGCGTGTTCAATTTCCTGTGGATCGCGACCGACTTCAGCGCACCAGGTGTTCAGAACCTGTATTTTATGGCTGTAGGTTTCTGGATTGCCAAAACCATGCCAGATATTGGCGTATTGCGCGGTAAGTTTGAGGGTCTTCTTCTCGCCACCACCGCCGATCAATATAGGAATGGGGTTGCGCACAGGTCTGGGTACATCAGCTTCCCAACGCTGGCGAATGGTCTGGAGCGATTGCTCAAGGGCGGCAAGGCGACTGCCAGGGGTGCCAAAATCGTAGTCAAATTCGGTGTAATCGCGCTCAAACCAGCCCGCACCCATACCAAGAATGAGGCGACCATTGCTTATATGATCGATAGTCTTAGCCATATTTGAAAGTAAGGCGGGGTTACGATAGGTGTTACAGGTGACGAGGCAACCGATTTCAGCGCGGTGTGTCTGTGTCGCCATAGCGGCGAGCATCGTCCAGCCTTCAAAATGTCCACCCTCGGGATCGCCATAGAGTGGGAAAAAATGATCCCAGTTAAAAATAGTATCGACGCCGAGGTCTTCGGCACGTCGCACGGCATCTATAAAAGATTGGTACGTGGTATGTTGTGGATGAAGTTGGACACCAACGCGAATGGGGCGAGTAGTTTGTGCTTGGGACATCAAAACAAATCCTCTCATGAAAAACTGGCGGTTTTTCTCTTGTCTTACTACTGTCTTACTATTAGTAAGTACCTTTTATTGTAATCATATTATTCTGTGGGTTGCAAGGTTTGCTTTACTTGATGAGAAAGATATTGCCTCCATCCGCTATAATAGACCTATTCAAAAAGATAGGAGTAATAACAAGTAGTATGTCTACCCTGATTCAATTCAACTATATGCTTTTTTCGGAGATCAATGCGTCGGCAGGAACGATCCCATGGTTCGACGCGCTTATGGTTTTTTGCGCAAATACGCTCATTTTCGGCTGGCCCATCTTTTTGTTATTTGTGTGGGGTATGCCTTTTTCCTGGCGCAAACGCCCAGTTCAGCCTACTGAGGAAGCGACAATACAGGAGAGGCGAGCAATAGTGCTCTGGGTGGCGGTAGCATGCCTGGTGGCTTATGCCATCAACTTGCTTATTGAGCAGTTTGTGTTTGAGCCACGACCCTTTGTCACGCATAAAGTGCATCTCCTCATTAGCCATGCCGCCGACTCTTCGTTTCCGAGCGACCACACGGCGTGGTCATTCGCAGTCATCGGCATGTTGCTGTTCGCCTTTTTACCGCTGCGGCTATCTAAACGACGCGGAACAAGCAATATGGGGCAAGCTTCACAAGGCGTATCCCAGCGCAAGTCGCTGCTGTTATTGATTGTTGCATTTGTGATAGGATGTAGCATTGGTTTGGCCCGCATCTATGTTGGTGTTCATTATCCAGACGACATTCTGGGCGGAGCGATCGATGGCTTGCTAGCGGCACTGCTCGTGACCATAGTGCGACATTGGCTATGGCGACCCACCAATGCCGTCCTGCGCTTGGCCCACACATTACGTGTAGCTTGATAGGGGCAAATTAAGCAAGAACACAATTTTTCCTGAAAATATGCGTGGGCTATCCTCAACTACGAAAGGGTGAACATATCATGCAATCAAACGAAACAGCCCCCCATGCTCCTGTGCGCTGGGGAATACTCAGTGCAGCGAATATCGGGGCCAAGCGCGTAGGACCAGCTATTGCTGCGGCAGCGAATGGACGGCTAGTAGCTGTGGCGAGCCGTAATCCTCAGCGGGCAGCCGAATTATTTGCGTTTGCACCTGATACACTTATTTATGACGACTACGATACGCTAATCACTGATCCTGAGATAGAGGCACTCTATATTCCATTACCCAATAGTCTGCACGCCGAATGGGCAATCAAGGCATTGAGGGCAGGCAAGCATGTGTTGTGTGAGAAGCCACTGGCGATCACCGCCGATGAAGGGATGACCATGGCCCAGGCTGCACGTGACACCGGCATGTTGCTGATGGAAGCGTTTATGTATCGTTTCCATCCACAGACGGTATGGGCCTTGGAGCAAGTGGCGGTTGGTCGCATTGGACAGGTCAAGTTAGTACGTGCATCCTTTGCATTCAATATTGGTACACGCGCACACGATATCCGCTTACAAGCGGCTTTAGCTGGTGGCTCCTTGATGGATGTGGGATGCTATCCCGTCAACCTGTGCCGAGCTGTTTTTGGACGTAGTCCTATCGCGGTAGGTGCTCGCGTCTTTGTTCCCAGCAATGGAGAAGTCGAGCAGGCGGCGACAGCGGTGCTGGACTTCAATGATGGCTGTTTCGGTGTTATTGATTCAAATCTTCGCCTACCTACGCGTCAGACAGCAGAAATTATCGGAGAAATAGGCACCATTACCATTCAGGTGCCCTTTACTCCAGGGCCAATCGAGACGGCGGTGATTGTTGCCCTGGAAGGTCAAACCATCCATCAGCACTTCGCGCCCATCGATCAATACCGACTGGAAGTGGAGCATTTCGCCAATAGCGTGCGTTTGGGGCACCAAATCCCGCTCTCTCTGGAGGAGTCGATCGAGAACCAGGCGACGCTTGAGGCCATTTATCAATCAGCAGGGTATACGTGGCCTATTGTAGGATAATGTGCTAAATGTTATGAGGAGAGCGCGCATGGCAACCGTTGATTTTGGCTTGATGCTACAGCCGAAGCCGCTTGACTTCCCGGCAAACGAACTCTTCGCCTATAACCGTCGGCTCATTGCGGCCCTGGCACCTGGCTTCACGACGCTGTGGGCGGAAGACCATTTGGAGTGGGGAGAAACAGCGACGCTTGAATGCCTTACCACACTGGCCTATTTCGCCGCCGAGTTTCCACAGTACCGTGTGGGTTCTCTGGTCATGAGTCAGGCGTATCGGCATCCTCCGCTGCTGGCGAAAATGGCGGCGAATCTGCAAGCGATCACAGGTGGTCGCTTCATTCTTGGGCTTGGTGCCGGCTGGAGAGAGGAAGAGTATCGGTCGTATGGCTATCCTTTCCCCAATGCTCGCACACGGGTCGAAGAGTTAGAGGAAGCCATCATCATTCTCAAGGCGATGTGGACGCAACGGCCAGCCACGTTTAGCGGTCAACATTATGCTATCCAGAATGCGTATTGTGAACCTCAACCCGCGCCGAGAATTCCATTGCTCATTGGTGGTGGCGGTGAGAAACGCACACTTGACCTCGTCGCGCGCTATGCCGATTGGTATAATTTCAATTCCTCTACCGTTGAGCAATATGCGCATAAAGTATCGTTGCTCCAGGAGCACTGTGAGCGCGTCGGACGCAATGTGTCTGAGATCAAGCTGACGTATCTGGGAACGGTGAGCGTGGCGGAGGACCCAGCCAAAGTTGTACGGAATCCGCAAAAGCACCTCATCGCAGGCAATAGTGCCGAGGTGATCCAAGAGTTGGCGCAATTCCACGCCCTAGGAGTCACACATTTTATGCTGCGCTTCCTGGATATTGAGACACTGGAGTATTTCGGTCAAGCGGTTGTCCCGCATTTTGCTTGAGATACGGGCTACTTCAATTTCTTCGCCATAATGACACCGGTATTCAAGCCAACGGTATGCAAACCGCCAAAAAAACGGGCGTGTTCAATCTTCAAACAGCGATTCTGGACAACGGTTAAGCCCGCTTGTTGGGCTTGTTGGGCAGCCATATCGTTACGAATGCCCAATTGGAGCCACAGCACCTTGGCTCCAATAGCAATAGCTTCATCGGCAATAGGCGGGACATCCTCAGCTTTACGGAAGACATCGACAATTTCGATCTGCTCCCCCGCCTCTTTCGCCTCAGTCAACGTGGCATAGACGCGCTTGCCCAGAATGGTCTGTCCAGCATAGCGCGGATTGATGGGAATGATATCGTAGCCCTCGGCTTGCAGGTAGATAGCCACGAAGTGACTGGGACGATAGGGGTCAGCGGAGACACCTACGATAGCGATGTGGTGATATTGCTGGATGATTTTCAGACGATCATACATGTCAGGGATCGATGAGACCATTGTAGTTATCCTTCATGAATAGATGTGATGCAAAAATAGTTAGGATAAGGCGCGATCTAAATCCCACAGAATATCCTCGATATTTTCGATGCCAATGGAGAGCCGAATGAGGTCAGGGGTGACACCACCTGCCAGCAGGTCTTCTTCTGAAAGTTGCTGATGCGTCGTACTGGCTGGATGGATAATCAAGCTGCGAGCATCCCCTACGTTAGCAAGGTGCGAAAGTAACCTCACGTTATTAATGACAGCTTTACCAGCCTCATACCCACCTTTGACGCCAAAGGTGAAGACTGCTCCTGCTCCTCGCGGTAGGTAGCGTTGTGCCAATGCATAGGATGGATCATCTGGTAGGCCGGGATAATGCACCCAACTGACGGCGGGATGTTCCTGCAAAAAGCGGGCTACCTGCAAGGCGTTCTGGCAATGGCGGTCCATGCGCAGGGAAAGCGTCTCCACACCTTGCAATAGGAGAAAGGCGTTGAATGGGCTGAGACAGCCCCCAGTATCGCGCAGTGTTTCGCTACGCGCTTTCATGACGAAGGCAAAATCGCCAAAGGTCTCATAAAAGCGCACACCGTGATAGCCTGGCGAAGGATCGACAATGTGTGGGAACTTGCCATTGTCCCAGGGAAATTTGCCGGCTTCGATCAGCACACCAGCGATAGATGTGCCGTGACCGCCGATAAACTTGGTAGCGGAGTGGACGACGATATCGGCCCCATAATCCATCGGTCGGCAGAGGTAGGGCGTGGCAAAGGTATTATCTATCACCAGAGGAACACCCGCCTCGTGTGCGATGGCGGACACTGCCTGAATATCTAGCACATCTCCGCGTGGATTGCCGATGGTTTCGCCGTAGAAGGCTCGCGTGCGCGGGGTCAAGGCACGGCGATAATTTTCCGGATCGGTGCTATCCACAAAGAATGTATTAATACCCCAGGTGCGCAAGGTCAGATCGAACTGGGTATGGGTCCCGCCGTAGAGGCTGCGCGAGGAGATCAATTCATCGCCCGGACGCAGCAGTGTCATCATCGTAGCCATCTGTGCAGCCATGCCGGAAGCGGTTGCCACCGCGCCTGTACCACCTTCCAGGGCAGCGATGCGCTCCTCAAAAGCGGCGGTTGTAGGGTTCATGATGCGGGTGTAGATATTGCCAAAGCGTTGCAAGGCAAAGAGGTGGGCTGCGTGATCGGTATCGTCAAAAACAAAAGAAGTGGTTTGATAAATAGGGACGGCACGCGCTCCTGTAGTGGGATCGGGCCGTTGTCCTGCGTGTACTGATAAGGTATCAAAGCCAAAGCTGTGATCACCATCGATTTCCGGCATGATCTGTTTTGCTCCTTAAAATGTAAGACGCTTAGACATGTTCCTATTCACTATCTTATCATATTGGCAGTGAGGCCAAAAACGCGGGGAAGAGGGTATTTCCTTACCTTTTTTCTTTGCATCCTACGTCTTCAAAGATGAAAAAGTGGCATTATCACGATGGCGATTAATAGGAATTACTTGCAAATAGGAATTTTTCCTGGTATGATATGAGTGAAAATATCGTGTTTGTGTACCACCGCCTTCGTAGAGTGAAACCCTTTAGTGCTTCTAAACTGACTTTATCCCTTGCCCGGCTCTTTGCCGGGTAATTGCACGATACAGCCCCCAAGGAGGTTCCATGAGTAGCAGAGCTAGTAACTTTGGTCTGTCAGCCGTCTCTCGCGTGTTCAACGATAGTTCGAGTGATGTGCGCACAAAGGTCATTGGCATCTATACGTTTCTTGGCATATTTAACGTTGCCGCCTGGGTTCTGACCTTGATAGTCTTTGCTCGTGACCCAAAGCTCCTGGGGCTGGCTGTGCTTGCCTACACTTTCGGACTGCGCCATTCTGTGGATGCCGATCACATTTCGGCCATTGACAACGTCACCCGTAAGTTGATGCAAGAAAAAAAGCATCCTATCGCGGTAGGTTTCTTTTTCTCGCTCGGTCATTCCACCATTGTCATTGGACTAACTGCCGCCATTGCCATCGCTGCTGTCTTCATCAAGAATACTATTCCTACGCTGCAATCTGCAGGTGGCTTAATTGGCACGTCTGTTTCCGCGGCCTTCCTGCTCTTAATTGCAGCCATCAACTTAATTATCCTGGTGGATATCTTCAAAACCTTTCGCGCTGTGAGACATGGTGGCGAATACAACGATGTTACCCTTGATGAGACATTGAACTCGCGTGGCCTGATGGGGCGTTTCTTTAAGCCATTGCTAAAAGTGGTAGGCAATAGCTGGAACATGTACCCCATTGGCGTGCTCTTTGGATTAGGCTTCGACACTGCTACCGAGGTAGGGCTACTCAGCATCGTCGGTGTGCAAGCTGGAAATGGACTTCCCATCTGGTCTATCCTGCTCTTCCCCGCCCTGTTCACGGCTGGCATGTGTTTGATGGATACGACCGATGGGGTATTGATGCTGGGTGCTTATGGCTGGGCTTTTGTCAAACCAGTACGCAAGCTCTACTACAATTTGAACATCACGTTCGTAT
The DNA here is from genome assembly GCA_038209195.1 of Ktedonobacterales bacterium. Classification (GTDB taxonomy): domain Bacteria; phylum Chloroflexota; class Ktedonobacteria; order Ktedonobacterales; family Ktedonobacteraceae; genus JBBQXY01. Next base: position 29,147 of record JBBQXY010000020.1, read on the forward strand.
CAGTTTTAGTAGCATTCGTCGTGGGTGCAATCGAGGTACTGAGCATTGTGCAGAGCCAGATGCACTTGAGTGGCCCTTTCTGGGACGAGGTCGCCAGTCTGAGTGGTAACTTTGGTATCCTCGGTGGCATCATTGTTGGCATTTTTGTGCTCAGTTGGATTATCTCAACGGTGATCTACAAGCTGAAAAAATATGATGATATCGAAGTCACAATCACCCCTAAAGATGAAGAGCAAATGGCGGTGAAAAGCGGCGTGTAAATTGCCACAAAGGCAAATGAGGGGAAGGCTTGTGATTGCTGTCACAGGCCTTTTTTGTGTGGCTACGTAGAGCTATGTTTCTAGACTGCTGTCGCGGAAACGCTGATAATAATACCAGCCAGCGGATCGGTACGGACACTTGTCTCGCAATAGATGAAACCGCCTGGTAACGCGCTCGGTTTGCTTTGCATTTGCTGGTTGATACGATTTTCAAAAGTTGCGACGAACTGTGTTACTGGAATACCTGACAGGTTCGCACTGATCACATGCATTTGCAATTGACAGGTTCTAATGATCGGTTGCACAACTATTGTAAAATGCCTTGTCAAACCAAAGATGAGCTGGTCATCGCCATCGATGGTTATCAAGTCGCCCTTTGCCATCGTCACCTGTACATTGGAGGCATTCACCATACCAGAAGAACGCAAGCCGTTATTCACCAAGTGGGTAGTATAGACAATTCCCCCTTGAATAATGATGTCACCACCCTGGGCAGTAGGTGTAGAAAGGGCAGGTCTGGTGCCACCAATTGAAAGCGCAAAAAGTAGCGTTGCGGCAATCCCCACAAAAATACCCACCAGCAAGATTACACTCAACGTAACAATACGTCCTGTTCGGCTGCGTAGCCACGTCCGCAGGTTACCAAAACTGTGCTTGGGTGGAACTGGCTGTGGAGCCAGCTTACGCGTAATTTCATCAACGCTCTGCATATCCATAAGCATCTCCTCAAATTTGCTCCGTTTATATTACTCTTTCTGATGGGTAGACGCAAGCGGCAGTTTTTTTGTGCAACATGCACAATAATGACTATGCCTCTTTTAGATAAACTACCTATTGTATCTCATCATAAGCTAACGTATTATTAAACTAGTAATGAATAACAATGATGTATGCATTAGTTTCAAGTTGATTGTGCAAAATAGCCAAAGTTCAATATAGGCAACTAACGCCAACTATGCCAGCAACGGGGCCGGGATAGCAAGAGAAGGAGAGTAGTTAATGACCCCAGAAGAAGTAATGCAATTTGCAACAGAGCATGGCACAAAGATGGTGGATTTTAAGTTTGTCGATGTGCCCGGAACATGGCAGCACTTTAGTGTTCCCCTGCGCGAACTGAGCGTAGATACCTTCTCCGAAGGTAAGGCGTTTGATGGCTCAAGCGTGCGTGGCTTTCAAACTATCGATGCAAGCGACATGCTGATCATCCCTGATGCAGAGACAGCCATCATGGACCCCTTCACTGCCGTCCCCACACTTAGCCTCGTCTGTAGTATCGCCTATCCCAGTGTTGGTGGTGCTATAAAGCCCTACAGTCGTGACCCACGCTATGTTGCGACAAAAGCGGAAGCCTATCTTCGTTCCAGCGGCCTTGCCGATACCAGCTACTTTGGTCCCGAAGCCGAATTCTTTATCTTTGATAACGTACGCTATAATTCCACCGCGAATATTCAGTACGCGGAAGTGGATTCCGACGAAGCCCATTGGAATAGCGGTCGCAATAGCACCCCCAACCTTGGTCATCGTATGCGCGTAAAAGAAGGATATTTCCCGGTCGCCCCCAATGATACGCTACAAGATATCCGTAGCGAGATGGCCTTGCTTCTCGAAGAACTTGGTGTACTGGTCGAGGCCCAGCACCACGAAGTTGGTGCAGCCGGTCAAGCCGAGATCGACATTCGCTTCAACACGCTACTCAAGACCGCAGATAATCTGATGCTCTATAAATACGTCATAAAAAACACAGCGCGCAAGCATGGGAAGAGTGCGACCTTCATGCCCAAGCCAATCTTTGGTGATAATGGCTCCGGTATGCACGTTCACCAAAGCTTGTGGAAAGGTGGAAAGCCCCTGTTTTACGATGGCGAGGGCTATGCTGGTTTATCGCAGATGGCGCGTTACTATATCGGTGGCTTGTTGACGCATGCACCCGCTCTTCTAGCGATTGCAGCTTCGACGACCAACAGCTATAAGCGCCTCGTACCGGGGTATGAAGCTCCAGTCAACCTGGTTTTCTCCAAAGGCAATCGCAGTGCCGCGGTACGTATTCCGCTCACCGAATGTGCTTCCGCCAAGCGTGTTGAATTCCGCCCACCAGACGCAACGGCTAACCCCTATCTGACCTTCTCCGCCTTATTGATGGCTGGTCTGGATGGTATCCGCCGCGAGATTGAGCCGAGTGACCATGGCTTTGGACCAGTAGATCGCAACCTGTACCACATGTCGAAAGAAGAGTTGAGTGAAATCCGCTCCGTACCAGGTTCCTTGCATGAAGCATTGACCGCGCTTGAAAACGATCATGCCTTCCTGCTCGAGGGAGGTGTCTTCACTTCCGACCTTCTCGAACATTATGTTGACTTAAAACGCGAACAGGCAAACGAAGTAAGCTTGCGACCTAGCCCCATCGAGTTCGCACTCTATTACGATGTCTAACGCAACAGAAGACGCCAGCGCAAAAAAGTAAATGAGAGCGGACAGAACTCCTGTCCGCTCTCATTTACTTTTTACAATTTTCCATAGCTTACGAAAACATTGTATAATGCATAAAAGCAAAGCATGCCAATATATTCATACATTATCTGAGATTGGATAGATATGCATCTTTGTGTTACAGTAAGGTGTAGGAACGATCATTCAAATAGTTAGCAGAAGAGGCAATATCAATGGAACTACTTGTTGACAGCTATGGACGTCGTATTAAAAGCATGCGTATCTCGATTACAGATAAATGCAACTTTCGTTGCACTTACTGTATGCCTGCCGAGGGTTTGCCGTGGTTGAAAAAGGCAGAAATTCTTTCTTACGAGGAGATCGTGCGCATCTCACAAGTCGCTGTAAGCATCGGTATAGAACAAATACGTCTTACGGGTGGTGAGCCACTTGTCCGCCGCGATGTGCCTGATCTAGTGCGCCAGTTGCGCAAAATCGAGGGACTGCGTAGCCTGAGCCTAACTACCAACGGTATTTTGCTGAAACAGCAAGCGAGCGCATTAGCGGAGGCAGGTCTCTCGCGCATCAATGTTAGCCTGGATTCACTGGTGAAAGAGAAGTTCGCGCAACTGGCCCGCCGCGACCAATTGAGTCGCGTGCTAGAAGGGCTGGAAATATTAGAGCAGTATCCTTCAATCCATCCCATCAAAGTGAATGCCGTGGCTATCCGCGATTTTAGCGAGGAAGAAGTGCTCGACTTTGTCCGCTTAGCGCGCCGCAAAGCGTATGTCATGCGCTGGATAGAATTTATGCCACTCGATGCCGATCAAATTTGGCGGCGGGAAGATATTTTAAGCGGAGCAGAAGTGAAAGCCATCATCGAGGCTGAATATGGCCCGCTCGTCCCTATTACGACTGGCGACCCGGCGGAGACCGCCCGACGCTATACTTTTAGTGATGGTATAGGTGAAGTTGGCTTCATAAATCCTGTAAGTGAACCGTTCTGTTCTACATGTGATCGTATCCGCCTCACAGCCGACGGGCAACTACGCACCTGCCTCTTTGCGACTGAAGAGACCGATCTTCGTGCTGTCATCCGCTCTGACGCCTCTGACGACGAACTGGTACTCACGCTCCGAAAAGCGGTTTGGAATAAAGAACTCAAGCATTACATTGGTGACAAGCGGTTTAAACGCGCAAATCGAAGCATGTCAATGATTGGCGGTTAGCAAGCGCAAAGAGTGTAATACCGTCCTCATCTGTTCTAGCCGCTTATTCAATTATTAACTGGCAATACATACAATTTAAGTGTAAAGCGACTTTTATGAACAGAGTTACTAAAAAAGAGAATGTTCGTCGTTATAGTCAAATAGACCGTTTGTTAGCAGTCCATAGTATCCTTCTAGGAAGAAAGGACTGAGCGTCACTTTAGTACAAGACCAGAAAGAGGACAACGTGGTACACGACGAAGCGGATTTGCTCACTGTCCGTGAGGTTGCCAAACAATTGCGAGTGGATGACACCACTGTGCGACGTTGGATTAAAAATGGGGTACTGGAGGCAATTACGCTTCCCCATCGCGGATCGCGTCAGGCTTACCGAATCCGTCGTTCTACACTCGAAGCTTTGCTAGAGCCCTCAGCCCAACTGCCAGTATCTTAAAGTAGCCAAATGGCTGCCAACCTGCTACACTAGTATGCATGAAAGCATAGGTAATAGTTAAGGAGGCAGCGGTGTCTGCAATCGATTTTGAGGCAATCTTCCACAAACTCAATGGGAGTGAAGGTTCAGGTTTTACCACTATTCATTCCCCAGTCCACGCCACGCCAGGGGGCACTCTCTATCTCTTAACGCCAGGAGTAGTCATATTAGCTCGTCCCAGTTTCCATTTGCAAGGGCTGGCAGGCTTCCTGGAAGGGTATGACCCTGCACTACGTTTTCCAGAGTACCTGGAAGACCCAACGAGCTTGCCTGATGGCGCACAGTTATGTAAGGTCGCGGGGCAGGTTTGTTACATGAGCTTTGGCCCGAAGCGCACCATGAACGAGCAAGCTGAACGATACTTCAACAACCTCAAGTCTTCCGGTCATGGCTCTGTGTTAGAACATGCCACGTATAGCTTGTTATTGTATGGTATTTCGCGTAGCGTAACCCATGAACTGGTACGGCATCGCGCTGGCTTCTCGTTCTCTCAACTCAGCCAGCGTTACGTTTCGGGTAGGGCATTACGCTTTGTGGAACGCCCAGAATACCAGCAGGATGCCGAGCTACACCAACAGTTTTTGCAGCGTATTGAACGTGCTGCTGGTGAATACGCCTCCATCACCAATCGCTTGTTGGAGATGCAGCAGGCAGGAGTAAATATTCTGAGCGCGGATGCAAGAACTGATCTCCTCAAGAAGGTGCGACAAGGCGCACGTTCCGTTTTACCCAATGAGACAGAAGCACCAATCGTGACCACGGCAAATGCACGAGCCTGGCGCCATGTCATCGAGATGCGTGCCAGCCCTCATGCTGAAGTTGAGATTCGCGAATTAGCTGTGCGTATCTTCCTCTGTCTGCGCCTGATTGATCCTGTCCTTTTTGGCGACTACACCTTGGAGCAATTGTCTGACGGCACCTACACCGTGCGCACTGATTATCAGAAAGTGTGAGTTAGCACGGAAAATCACACCTATTGCATCGTTCGTTCAGTCGGGATAGAGTTCGCGCCTATACAACTGCATGCCAATTAACGTGCCCTCATCCGTTGGCTGCATCTCGCACCTGGCGGCAAGAGTGCTTGAGCCTGTGTCACGGACAGGAAGTAGTGCCTCGAAATATATCGGGTGCCCTTCCTGTTCCGCTTCAAACTCAAATTCCGCCGCTAGCATGCGAGCCTGATTGAGCGCGCAAATGATGAGCGCGCGTCCCGCCCCGCGCCGACGCTGCTCAGGCAGCACGGCTCCTTGACAGAGAAAATGATATGCGTGCTGCTGGCGGCGAAACTGCAAAACGGTATAGCCCACCGTTTCACCCTCTACCCCTTCCAATGTGCCAGCCTGGCCCCACTCGTTCGACTCGTCATCATCGTTAATAACAAATACATTTGCCTCAGCCTCAAGTTCAGGTTGTGCCAACCACTCCTCTATATCGGTGGCACTCATGGCTTCCGTGCCATCGCTCAAGGCTGCACTGTGTTGAATTTGGACGATGGTAGGAAGGTCTACCTGCCGGAATGTTCGTATACGCATGGTGGAGAAATTCATTGCCTTTCAAAATACATTTCATCATACATTGTCCTGCCCATTATAACATCGCATCTCTACCCGTCGAAGATGTACAATGCAAAGGAGAAATGGGATATACTGCTAGCAGTGAGATTTTCTGAACACGTACCGTCTAGTATATCTATGCTACGACCTATTACAACAATTGCCTCGAGCTACGAAGGAGCCACATTTTGCCCGATCACACTCACATCCGCCGCATTCGTCAGGAAATGCCAGCCGCGACAGCAAACCTTTATTTCAACGCGGGTACCTTTGGGCCCATACCAACCTGTGTCGTCAAGGCGGCGCAAGAACGCCTCCAGACCGAATACTTGTATGGACGTTTGGGTGAAGCCGCCTTTGCATCCATGACTGCTATTTATGAGAGCGCACGCACCAGCGTTGCACGACTCTTGAACGCCGAAGAAGGTGAAATCGCCTTGACCGACAATACTGGTGAAGGAATGAACATCATCAGTTTTGGCTTCGACTGGCGCGAAGGCGATGAAGTCATCACCACCAACCATGAACACATCAGTGCGCTGGCACCGCTCTACCAGTTGCGCGACCGCTATGGTATCGTCATTCGCATCGCCGACCTCGGCCCGGTGGCAGAGCAACCAGTGCTGAAAGCCATTGCTGATCTGGTGACGCCGCGCACGCGCCTGATTGTGCTTTCGCATGTCACCTGGACAACAGGCGCCTTAGTGAATATTCGCGAAGTTGCCTACATGGGACGCGAGCACGGCATTCCTGTATTGATCGACGGTGCGCAGTCAGCGGGAGCCATCCCCATTGATGTCAAGGCCCTGGGCGTCGATTTCTATGCCATCCCGATGCAAAAGTGGCTCTGTGGGCCAGATGGCACGGGCGCTCTCTATGTACGGCGCGAGGCACTCAACTACGTCACCCCAACCTACGTCGGCTACTGGTCTATCAAGCACGAGGAAGGGATTGAGTGGGAGCTAGCAGATGGCGCACATCGTTTCGAACTAGGTGGTCGCCAAACGGCTGCCTTGGCGGGACAAGCGGCAATTCTGCAGTGGCTCGAAAACACGGTTGGCTACGATTGGCTCTTTGCACGTATTGCCGAGCTCCATAGCTATGCCTGGCATGCGTTGAAAGGGGTACCGGGACTAACCGTGCTGACACCAGTACCGGGTGCGAGTGGATTGATCGCATTTACGCTGGATGGACGTGACGAGACAGAAGTTGTGAAGCAGTTGCGCGAACAACACAATATACTCATTCGCAACATTCCTTCGATGAAATCGTTACGAATGTCTACCGGCTTCTATAACACCGAGGAAGAGATCGACCGCATAGTGGGAGCGTTACGAGAGGTATAGAATGGTAAAGTCGTACTTTTTCGTCAAAGGCACACTGCTAGGCCGGACAGAGCTATGGAGACAGCAACGACGCGAAAAAACCGCCTATGTGGGCGGGCGAAACGGCGATGTCCTATTTTCCCGTGGGGCTGCCCCCAGAGTATCGTCAGAGCTGAAGAGCTTAACTTCCGTGTTCGGGATGGGAACGGGTGTACCCTCTTCGCTATAATCACCGGTTCGCCTGCACATACAGACGGTTCTCTTGACACGTTGTATCTTACTACAGTCTCTCCATTCTGTCAATACCTTTTTCAAGCAGTTTTCAGAACTTCTCGAAAGTTGTCCTATTAAAAGGTTGTCCTATTAAAAGGAAACTACAAATGACCAAAAACGCAAAAATTATTGTCACGATTGCACTCATGCTAGGAATGTTCCTGGCGGCACTAGATACCACCATTGTAGGAACGGCACTACCAACCATTGTAGGCAAGCTGGGCGGTATCACGCTCTATTCATGGGTATTCTCAGCCTACTTGCTCACGTCTACCACTACAGTACCTATCTACGGCAAATTGGCTGACCTCTACGGGCGCAAACCAATTTTTCTGTTTGGGACGGCCTTATTTCTGCTCGGTTCAATAGCATCAGGGGCAGCGCAAACAATGGTGCAATTGATTATCTTCCGTGCGGTGCAGGGATTAGGCGCAGGTGCGGTGCTACCCATTGTGTTGACAATCATTGGAGACATCTTTGAGCTAGAGCAACGGGCGCGGCTACAAGGACTATTCAGCGGTGTATGGGGCATTTCCAGTGTCGTTGGGCCAGCGGTCGGGGGACTGATTGTCGATCATTTTGACTGGCGGTGGGTCTTCTACATCAATATTCCCTTTGGTCTGATTTCAGCCATTTTACTCACCATCTACCTGAAAGAAAACATTGAGCGCAAAAAGCACCACCTGGACTATTTTGGTACCTTGACGCTGACAAGCAGCATTGTTGCGCTGCTCTTTGCTTGCTTACAGGGTGGTACCGCGTGGGCATGGACATCATGGCAAAGTGTTGGTTTGTTTGCCGTCGCGGCGGTGCTGCTCGTCCTCTTCCTGATCCAGGAACGGCGTGCTCCTGAACCCATTTTGCCGCTCACGCTCTTTAATAATCGTATCATTACTGTTGCCAGTATCGGTTCGGTAGTTTTGGGCATCAATATGTTCGCGCTCACCACCTACATCCCTCTCTTTATCCAAGGAGTAAAGGGTGGCACTGCAACTGACGCTGGCATTGTGCTCATACCAGAACTGCTATCCTGGCCTATCGCTGCGATGCTGAGTGGGCGCATCATCATTCGCTTTGGCTACCGCTTTACGGCTGGTCTGGGTACGCTCCTCTCGGCAATAGGGATAGCCATGGTCATGTTCTTCAACGCACACAGCAGCTTTCCCTTCATCATTACCGCGATGATCTTGATTGGGAGCGGCTTTGGTCTCGCCAGTACAGCTTACACCCTTTCAGTGCAAAACGCGGTGCCCTGGAACCTGCGTGGTGTTGTCACCGCTTCATCGCAGTTTTTCCGTACTATTGGCGGTACCATAGGTGTCGCTGTGCTGGGTGCAATCCTCAATGCCCAGATGGCACTGCTCTTCTCACCCATTTTTGCTCACTTCGCGACTGTGGTGGCACACTTACCCAGGAATATCGCCGCTGCTAACGTGTTGCTCACTCCTAGATTACGTGCAACGCTCCCTGGCGACTTCCTGGGTCAATTAGAGGGTGCGCTAGCGCAAAGCCTACTCTGGGTCTATGTCGTGATGTTCGTGCTGGCTATTCTTGGAGTAATCGCGATGATCTGGATGCCCGGTGGGAAAGCTGATAAATACATCTATAAAGAGGTTGCAACAGAAGCTACAGAGCAAGTGCAACCTGAGCCAGAAATCACTGTCATTTAGGGTGTATGACAAGACAGATTGTGATACAGGCTCCGTGAATTAGTGCCTCAGTATTAGTATTACCAGAGCAACAGCAAGGGATTGCCTTGGCAGCCAGTCATACACGTTCTTAATTATCTATCACCCGCGACTGCCGCTTCTTCCAATTTCATAGAGAGTAGACGGGAGATGCTGTCACCGCCCATTGATACGCCGTAGATCACTTGCGAAGAGGTCATGGTCACGCGGTTGTGTGTAATCACAATGAACTGTGTGCGTTGGGCCAGTCGCTTCAGGATATCGCAGAAGCGGACAACATTCGTTTCGTCGAGGGCTGCATCGACCTCGTCAAGCAAGCAGAAGGGAGGAGGGTTGATCTCTAAGAGGGCAAAGAGTAATGCGGCAGAGACCAGCGCACGCTCTCCGCCCGATAGCAACGATAAATCTTGCACTTTCTTGCCAGGGGGTTGCACGATCACCTCGACACCAGCAGGCATGCTTCCGGTGGGTACTACATCATCCTCGCTGGCTTTAGCGCTGAGCAATTCCAGGCGCGCATTGCCACCATTGAAGAGCGTAGTGAAATGTTCGCGAAAACGGGCGTTGACGGCCTGGAAAGTGGCCTCGAATTGCCGTGCCATCGTTACATCCAATTGTCCAATGATGGCACGCAGGTGCAGAGCAGCTTGATCCATATCTTTGATTTGCGCGGAGAGAAATTCAAAACGGGTGCGCGTTTCTTCGTACTGTTGCGGTGCAGTGGGATCGCTGCCCCCCAATGCCTTGATGCGTCCACGTAAGCCATCGACACGCCGTCGTAATTTGCGCAGTTGCGCCTCCTCTTCCTCTGATAACCTGCCAGGATCACTTGTCGCCGGCACAACGGTCGCGTCACCCTCTACTGTGCTATTCACCTGAGCATCGGCACGAGCAGCATAGCCACTTAATTCTTTGGGATCGCTCACACCCATTTCTTCTTGCAATTGGGTTAACAGCGACTCCACAGCGTCGCGTGCTTTCTGGCTATCCAACAGACAACGGCGATATGTGCCCTCCAACTCGGTCATAGTATGGCGCAATTGCAGTGTCTGTTGCTCCAACCCTATAAGCTGCCGATCAATCTCATTCGATTGCTCTTCCACGGAGCGCAATTCACGCGCCAATGTTTGTTCGTGTGCGCGAGCCTGCTCCAATGCGCGGTGCTGGAGAGCAAGCGTTTCCTGCAAGGCTTGCTGTCTCTGCGCTGCCTCTTTCACGCGTGTAAGATGCTGCTCAATCTGTATTTTTACATCCTGGGCATTGGCCTGCTTGACTGCCAATTGCTGCTGCTGAGCCTTTGGCTCCTGCCGCTTCACCGCCAAAGCCGTACGTCCCTTCCCCAGTTCATCTTGCTGGCGGCGATAGATGATGGCTCGATCCTCCATCTCGTGTTGCAGTTCTTCGGACAGCCCTGCCATTTCGCGCTGTGACTTCTCATGGACACGCACACGCTCCTGGGCCGCTTGCACCTCCTGCTCCAGGCCAACCACCTCCGCTGACAACTGTTGCTCGACAGAGAGTGCCATGCGTAGTTCTGTTTGTAGGCGTTCCTGATCACGCTGCGTGGTCGCCACCAGTTTGTTCAGTTCGGATACGCGCCCGACTATTTTCTGTAGCTCTTTATCAATGGAGGATTGTTCACCACGGCGTCCCTCCTGCATTCGCTGTATCTTGCTGATTGCCTCATTGAGCTGATCTATCAGCGCGGTGTGGTCGCTTAATTGCTGTGGCAGTTCACGCAGTTCGCGTTCATAGGCCAGCAATCCCTGTTGACTCCCCTCTTTCCCACTGCCACCGGAGAGCCAACCCGCGCTGTGCAGCACTTCTCCCTGCTTTGTGACAACCACCTCAAAAGGTAATTCGCTGGACGAGGACATACTGAGGGTGGAAATCCAGCCGAAGAGTTCTCTGGCGGCAGCCACATCTTTCACGAGCACGATCCCATGCAGCATGCGACGGAAAAGTGGCAGGTAGAGCGGCTCACATTGGATATGTCGCCATGCAAACCCTAGCACACGTTGTTGCAAAGATGAAGACGCCTCCACGAAGCGATTGAGCGTATCTTCCTGTACTTGCCAGCGTGTTTCATCACTTTCATCCTCTGGTCGGCCTTCGTTCAGCCACACAACCATCGCCTTGCCCAGTTTGGCAGCTTGCAAATATTGGAGTCCGCTATGAGCGTCATCCAGTGTGCGCACCACCACAGCCTGTACATATGGCCCAAGGGCTGCTTCGATAGCCGCCTCCATACCAGCCGGAGCGACGCCCAGTTGGGGAACAGGGCCGATCAAGCCCGACACTTTCCCGGCTGGCGCGCGTAATAGATTGCGCACCCCGTCGCTATACCCGCTCAAGTTTTGTCGCCAGTTCTTGAGCATCGTCAGACGATCATTGACAGTGCGCCGCTGCCTTTCGGCCTCAGCCAGGGTAGCCTTCAAATGCTCCACTTCTTGCTGGGCATCCGCAATCGCACGTACTACTACTTGCCTGCGCTGTGTCACCTGCTGTTCTTCAAGGTGTGCGACCTCCAGGTGTGACCGCTCCTGCTGGAGACGCGTTTCCAACGTGCGCAAGGATTGTTGAGATTGAGCGATGGTATCTCTACGAGCAGCCAGGGTGCGGTTGCGTTCTCCCAGGTGCTTCTGCTGCCGTCCCAGGTCTGTCTGGCTAGCACCCAGACGTGCCTGTACCTGGATGAGATCATTTTGCGCCGCCCGTAGACGCCGCTCCTCAATCTCGTAGTCTTTTTGCGCCCTGGAGACCTGTACTTCAAGTGCGGCAAGCAGCGAGGCACTGGTGTCTACCGCTTCGTCGGCAAGGTCGCATTGCTCTTCCTGGTCAATAAGCTGTTGTTGGAGGGTAATCAGCCGTTCGCGCAAGCGTCGCTCTTCTTGCAGTTGATCGTTGCGCTGGCTCGCCAAACCGGTGATACGCTCTTCGTTCACCGCCAGGTCGCGCCCGATTTTCTGCACCACATTAGTGGCCTCGTTAGAGGCTCCACGAGCTTCGACAATGCGTGTGCGCAGTGTTTGACGGGTAGCGCGCAACACATTGCCGCGCTCATCAGTCGCCTGGATAGACTGCTCCAGGTGACGAACTTTCCCTGCCTGCTCCTGTTCCGCGGCTTCCGCGTGTTCACGCGCCGTATGTAAACGCCGCCATTGCAGAGCGTACCATGTCAGTAAAACATCTTGTAGTTCACTATTGAGTTGCTGAAACTCCACTGCTCGCTGAGCCTGTTCGCGTAAAGGCGTTAGGCGTGGTTCGATCTCGTTGACGATGTCACGCAGACGTTCCAGGTTCTGCTCCGTCTGGCGCAGGCGGTTCTCGGCATCGGCCCGCTGCACCTGAAATGGACGTATGCCTGCTGCATCTTCAAAGAGGCCACGTCGCTCCTCAGCGCGCAAGCTCAAAGCGGCATCTATTAAGCCTTGCCCAACGACGGTATATGAATCGTGTCCTATGCGTGCTTGTGCCAAAAGCAACACCACATCGCGCAGACGAACCTTCTGTTTATTGATAAGATATTCGTTTTCGCCCGAACGGAAGCTGCGCCGCGTGACGGTGATCTCACTATATTCCGATGGCACCCAACCAGTGCTATTATCGATTGTCAGCGATACCTCAGCCATGCCCAGGGCGGATTTACCATGCCCTCCCACGAAGATAATGTCATCACTTTTTTTCCCCCGCAACTGGCGCATGCTTTGCTCGCCCAGCACCCAACGCATCGCGTCAGCCACATTTGATTTTCCAGCACCATTCGGCCCTATCACCGCCGTTATCCCCGTACTAAACTCCAGGGAGGTACGTACAGCAAAGCTCTTAAAGCCCAGCATTTCCAAACGTTTGAGATACACGGTATCGCCCTACTCTTCTTCTATCAAATTTTCTTTCCCATTGTGTCAGTGATGATACCATAGTGTGATTGGTGAGTCGAGTGGTAAATTGTTCATAAACCCAATAGTGAGGTGGTTTATAGCAAGCGTATGGCGGCACGTGTATGATAAAGATAGACACAGTGTATCCTTGTTTGATACCAGAGTGTTATTCTTTTCTTCCGTACGACTAGCTCTGTAGCAACGCTAGTAATTGCTGTTTTACTACAACGAGTGGGGCTTGCTGTTCTAGCAAAACCCAAACAAAAGAGGGAGAAGCCTATGATTCGCTTAATCATTGTACTCGTAACCAGGCGTTGGGGACTCATCATCATTGGTGCCTTGCTCATCATTGGTGGATTGATTTATGGCGCGAGCTCACATCATGTTTCGTATCAAAGTGTGGGCAAAGGTACTGTGGCACATTTTCTCGTAGGCGATAGCACAGGTTACCTGGAAATGGATGGGAGTTCTGCTCTCTATGTCGTTAATGAGAACGACTTTACTCCGACTATTGATGGTACGAACACCTTTGGCAATGGTGATACCATCTCATTTGTCTATCGCACGGATGATACCACCGACATTGATCAAACATCAACGATTGGTACGCATCTCGTAGGTTCGGGCCACACCATTATAGAGCTAACGGTGATTTCTGATAGTGGACAGAAAGTGTTCAAAACCGTGGATTACGCACAAAACCCCAGCGGCTTCGAGCAGAACAATTGGCTGGCGGGTGGTGGCATTGCCTTTTTAGGCTTCATTATTGTCGGTTTGGCTTTTGTAGTGCCAATGCTACGCAAAAAGAACAATGTACAGCCAGCATACAATCCCGCGTTGGTTGGTATGCAAGACCAACCTAACCCTTACCAACAACCCTATCAGCAACCATCCTACCAACAACCTGCCTACCCACAGTCCTATCAGGCTCCTGGACAGTACAATCAGTACTCACAACAGCCACAGTACCCACAGCAGCCAGACCAATATGCTACGCCGCCCTATAACCAACAGTATGGGCAAGCACAACCAGGCCAATATGATCAGACTCAGGTAGTCGGTCCTTACAGTCAAACTCCCCAATAGTCACCTTTACAATCAGATCACTACAAGGGCATTCCTCACCGCCTTTGTAGTGATTTCTGGTAACATAGTGTTTCTTTCTCAGCAGTACAATCGTGTAATAAGTAGCTCCTTGCAGAGAGAAAGAGTCATGCAAATACCTTTGTAGGAACACGAAACTATGCTGCTATTTTTCCACGTGCCCATGCTAACAAAAACACTCCTCATCGTTGCTATAGCTCTACTTACCCTCCTCGGCATCATGACGCGCCCATTTAAGTGGAATGAAGCGATGTTTGCTTTAGCGGGTGCAGCATTGTTGCTTGTTTTTGGGCTCATTAACCCGCTGGATGCGGCAAGCACACTGCTCAAAGATTGGAATACCTTCCTCTTTTTCCTAGGCATGATGAGCTTATCAGCACTAGCAGAGGTCGCAGGACTGTTCGATTGGTTAGCATTTCAAGCGGCACGACTCTCAGGACATAGTTCACGACGCCTCTTTCTCAACACATTTCTCCTAGGGAGTCTTATTTCAATGCTGCTCTCTAACGACGCTACTGCCCTTATTTTAACGCCTATCATTTATAGTCTGGTGACACGATTACGCTTACCCGTACTACCCTTCCTCTTCGCCTGTACATTCATAGCTGATACGGCTTCTTTCTTGCTCCCGGTCAGCAATCCAATTAACATCATTATTACGACAAACTATCCGCTTGACCTGCTGACATTCCTGCGCCTGCTCACGGTGCCCTGTCTACTGGTCATCGCTGTCAATATAGGAATTTTCTTCTTACTCTACCGACGACAATTACAAGGACGTTTCGATTTGAAACGCCTTCCTTCGGCGGAAGAATCAGTGAAACATACAGGCTATTTCCGCTACACCTGCGTTGTCCTTCTGCTAGTGGCTATCGCTTACGTTTTCGCCTCCGCAACGCAGTTCCCACTTTCACTGGTTGCACTGAGCGGAGCAATCCTCCTTCTGCTAGGAGCACTGTATTGGAAACGCACGACCATCAGCCATACAGGGCAGCAAATTTCCTGGTCGATCTTCGGCTTCATCACTGGCATGTTTATCGTCGTTCAGGCAGTGGAAGGAACGGGGTTGACCACCCAGTTCGGGCAACTCCTCCTACACCTCTCTGGTGGCACAAGTTTTGGCGCGGTCATGATCGGTACACTAGGGTCGGCACTTGGCACAAACTTGATCAACAACGTACCGATGGCAGTTGTCCTGACCTCCTCATTGCACAGTGTGCAACATGCCCCCTTAGCTGTACAACAAGCTTTTATTGCGTCCACCATCTTTGGCTGCGATTTGGGGCCAAATCTTACCACCGTCGGTTCGCTAGCCACCGTCCTCTGGCTACTTATTCTGCGTCAACGCAATCTGGATGTATCAGGGCTGGATTATTTCAAGATTGGCATTTTAGTTACCCCGCTCATGTTGCTGATCGGGGCATGCGCGATCTGGCTCGTTTTGCTCTAGTGAGGTATTAGGAGGGAAAATCTATGCGCATACTGTGTTGCCTGGATGGAACAAATAGTGAACAACTCAGCCAGGCAGTTTCTACCTATATAAAATTTGACGCTCTAGTCATTGGATTACTATATGTCACTGACTCGGGGCCGCAGCATGATATGGATTTAAGGCGGGGACGCTCCTTCGCCCCGCGCTTGACGGGCCCTTTACGCCACGAACAGATGCGTCAATCCGAACAATTAGCGGCACAGGATATTCTTGAAGAGGGGAAACGTTCCTTCTCACACATAGAGGGAATTGAGGCTATACTACGTGCAGGACGTCCTGAGCGCGAAATCGTCAACTGTGCCGCCGCATGGAATGCCGATATCATCGTCATCTGTTCGCGCGCTATAAACCCTGGCGCACCACCGCTTGGTCCAAAGTCTGTTGGTCATGTCGCTCGCTTCGTACTTGACCATGCACCCTGCCCTGTGCTATTGGTGCGCCCAGTAACGCGTGGCAGTTTCCCACTACCGGGCTAGTGCTCCGACACAGTTCATTTGTCCAGCGGGGATGCAAGGGGCCACCGCCCCTTGACTGGGTTCTAGGGCTGCGCCCTAGCTCTCCCTCTCCTCTTCCGCCGTAGGCGGCACGTCAAATGAAGATCAACAGAGCACTAGGCCAGTTAGCTTCAACACTCCAGGTATGCACTAATTCTTTGGTGTCTACATGATTGTTTTAGTGATGTTGAGCTTTTCTATACATACTTGAGCTTGACAATGATGCTATAATTCCAACAAAGTCAAATTTGGTGTTTACCGAAATTGTTGAGTCAAGGTAGTTTCTGAAGGTGCAAACTTCTGTCGCTAACTTGTCTATTCATATAGTTTTGAAACGAGAGTTGGAGTTGATGCATGTCTCAAGGTAAAGAGCAGTCGCCAAAGGAGAAGGATACCTCGGTAAAAACCGTGTTAGTGGTCGAGGACGATACAGGCATCGGGACATTCCTGGTACAAGCTATTTTGCAAGAGACACACTATCAGGCATTGCTGGTCTCGGATGGCTTCCAGGCCTTGAAAACTGTCACGAATATTAAGCCAAGCCTTTTTATTTTAGACTATCAGTTGCCACGGATGAATGGTCTCGAACTTTATGACAATCTGCACACCACCAAGGGGTTGGAGCATATTCCAGCACTGATTATCAGTGCGCGCCTCCCCAAGCACGAGATAGAGAAACGCAAACTGGCCTCGATGAGCAAGCCGCTTGAGTTGGATGATTTCTTACAAGCAATTGAAAAACTGCTAGGTTAGGTTCAGCACCCCTACCCACCCGGTTTGGCAAGGTATCCACAACTCGCCACCTTCCCAGAACACTGTTTTGCTACTCCATTTGCCTTGCGTTTCATGGCTGTAGGAAGTTGCTTGTCGCGTCTCGAATATGTCACCATCTAGGTGCAGTTTAACCATTCCGCCCCAACTACCCACTCCACAGATAAAATTATAGACCTGCACTGCGCTCCACTCGGCGACAGGCACGTCATAATCCTCCTCACGCGGAAATGAATGATAGCTACTTTTCGACTCGTCCTGCGGCACACGTAGCACACGCCCTTGGAAAAGCTCCCAGACGGTTTCTGCCAGCAACGCTCCCCCCTCTAAGGCGCATTGCGACTCTAATTGTGCGTAGCTTATTCCAGTGGGAACGGGAATAACACGCTGCGCCAGCACATCGCCGCTGTCCATACCTTCGCCCATCAGGTGGATGGTAACGCCTGTTTGTTCGCTCCCCTCACGGAACGTCCAGAAAAGGGGGACAGGCCCGCGATTTGCAGGCAACAACGACGGATGGAGGTTGAGACAACCCAGACGTGGAAGAGCGATGATGGCGCGTGGAATGCGCTGTGAGAAACAAGAGACACAGATGAAATCGGGCTGGTATGCGGCGAGGGTCGCAACAGCTTGCGGGTCTGCCAGTCGCGCCGCTTCCCATAGTGGGATGGATTGCCGCCAGGCAAGCTGTACAATACTGGTGGAGAGGGTTGAATTGAGCACAGGTAGCGAGGAACGGGACAGGCGCGGTTGCTCGTGGCGATAGAGAGCAGGTCGGTTAGCCCGTACCTCATGTATACCGAGATCCTCATCCGTGGCAGGAACAACTACGGCGCACACCTCAACACCACTCGCCAATAGTGCTTGCAGCGATAGAGATGAGAAACTTCCCTGCATACCGAGAAAGAGTACACGCGGTATACCGTCCATAAGTTTGACAGCAGCCCTTCTATCAGGTAGTATCTGAGTATAACGCATTTTCAGCGAAACTAGGAGAATTCATCATGCCACGAATGGTCAAATGTGTCAAATTGGGACGGGAGCTACCCGGATTGGATAAGCCGCCTTTCCCTGGTGAGTTGGGTCAACGTATCTATGATAACATCTCGAAACAGGCCTTTGATATGTGGCCCGCGCAAAGTACGCTCATTATTAATCACTACGGTCTGAATATGGCCGATCCCGACTCACGCAAACTGCTGCGCGAGCAGATGGAAGAGTTTTTCTTTGGCGCACAAGCGAAAATGCCAGAGGGATGGGTTGCCGAGGGCGATGATGACGACACCGAGAGTGTCGCGGCAGGTGCCAAGGGCGGTGGACAGAGCAGTAAAGGCGGCGGCGGTGGTGGCGGAGCATCCCGTAAGAAATGAGGACTGCCGGCGATATTCTGCTCGTTTCTTGTTATGAACTGGGTCATCAACCATTTCACCTTGCCTCACTGTGTGCTATGCTTCAGCACGCAGGGTATTGTCCTGTTCCAATAGATACTGCGGTAGAGACCCTGACCGACGAAGCAATCATGAAAGCACGCTTTGTTGGTATTTCTGTGCCAATGCATACTGCTCTACGGCTAGGGCAGCAGATAGCTTTACGTGTACGTGCTATCAATCCTTCAGCTCATATCTGCTTTTATGGGCTCTACGCGCTACTCAATGCCGATTACTTGCTGCAAGAGACCATTGATTCCGCGGTTGGCGGAGAATATGAGCAACCTATCCTCGATCTACTGCATTTGTTGACCACACGCGAAAGTGGCGTCACGAATGCGCTAGGAGAGGTGCCAGGGGTGCGTACACGGCAGTTTGCCAGTGGTCCATGGATTGAGCGCACGGCATTTGTCGTGCCTGACCGCCAACACTTACCGACGCTGGATCGCTACGCACGACTGGAAACCAACGGCTCGCTACAACTTGCTGGCTATACCGAGACAACACGCGGTTGTAAACATACTTGCCAGCATTGTCCCCTTACCCCTATCTACCATGGGCGTTTCTTCGTGGTACCCACTTCGATTGTCCTCGCCGATATTCGCGCACAGGTCGCGCAAGGAGCAGAGCATATCACCTTCGGCGACCCCGATTTCTTTAATGGCCCTGGACATGCTTTGCGTATTATCCGCACGATGCATAGTGAATTCCCGCATCTCACCTTCGATGCCACCATCAAAATCGAGCACCTGCTCAAACAACGGCATCTGCTGCCAGAATTGAAAAGTCTGGGCTGCGCTTTCATTGTCTCTGCCGTTGAATCCATCAATGACAATGCCCTGCGCCACCTCGATAAAGGGCATACAAAGGCCGATGTCATGGCTGCATTTGAGCTGATGGAGGAGGTAGGCATCCCACTGCGTCCCTCGCTGATGCCATTTTCGCCCTGGGAAACGCTGGAAAGCTACCTTGAACTCTTGCATTTCTTTGAAGAGCATCACCTTCTGGAGCATATTGATCCCGTTCATTTTTCGATTCGTTTACTGCTTCCTCCTGGCTCGGCACTGCTGGATGGCGAGGATACGCACGAATGGTTGGAAGAACTCGATCCAGCGGCGTACACTTATCGCTGGCACCATGCCGACGTGCGTATGGACAGGTTGCACCAGAAGGTACTAGCGGTAGTAGAGCAAGGAGAAACCCTCCAAGCTGACCCTATCGAGACATTCTTTCACCTCAAGGCCGTGACATTGGCGATGCTAGGCCAGGATTTCGCTGTGCCAGCAGCCATTCAACACTACGGTACGCGCAAAGTGCTGCCTCACCTGACCGAATCGTGGTTCTGCTGAGCGGAGCCTACCACGGATCAGTTGGATCCGCAGTAGCATATTCGCCGATGTTCTCCGGTGGCCTCCCAAGCGCATTGTCCGTCTTGTGCCGCTCTTTTTTGCTGTCATTCGCCGGTTTTGCTGTCAATTTTGACTCGACTTTGGCCTCGTGGAGCAGATCTTTGAGGAAGTCATGAGCGCCTTGCTGGGCGCGGTCGGAGATCTGGGACGAGAACATCCGCCAGAGATCTGGGTGAAGTTCTTCGAGCATATCGCCGAGTACGAACGGCTCTATCGAGCGTTGCTTGGCGGAAAGGGGAGCCCCTGGTTTGTGAGAAAGATGCGTGCGTCCCTGGCTGGCTTGATCAAGAGCGTGGGCATCTTCCGCACGGACCGGACGCGAGCGAGCGTCGCGTCCACACCTTCTCAGATGAGTTTGTACCAGACCTGGTGTCCACCATGTTTGTGGAAGCCATCACCTGGTGGCTTGAACAGGGAAGACCCTACACGCCCAAAGAGATCGCCACGCGCAGTGCCCTGCTGGCCGCTGCACTCTTCAAGGAAGCAAGCACCTGGCAATGACCGCTTGCACGCCTGAACATCTGGCTGAGGTCCCTATAAACTCCTCCCCCATTGTGGGCATACACAATGGGGTTGTGTTGCAAGAAACAAGCTGATCTGGTAAAGTGAGTGAAAAAGAAGGCTATTTTTCATAACAGAGCAAAACCCGTTCAGGTGGCGTCACTTTCAGTCCGAGATCATTCTGCTGTGTCTACGCTGCTATCTCCGCTACCTATGAAGCTATCGGTAGATTGAGGAGATGATGCGGGAACGAGGACTCTCTGTCGATCATCCCACCAGCTATCGGTGGGTCCAGCACTACGCACCTGAACTCGCGCAAGAGATGTCGTCCTCAAGTGAAGGCGACAACCGCTTCGTGGAAGGTCGATGAGACGTACATCAACGTCAAAAACGTGTGGGTCTACCTCTATCGCGCCGTCGACTCTCAAGGAAAGACGCTCGATTTCTGGTTGAGTCCGACGAGAGATGCGATAGCGGCCAAGCACTTCTTTCTCAAAACGCTTGCCGCCTCTCATAGCAGAGAGCCACGTGTCATCAACGTGGACAACAACGCCGCGTACCCCAAAGCATTCGCAGAGTTGATAGCGGAAGGATACATTCCTGAAACGTGTGAGCTGCGGCAAGTCACCTATCTCAACAATTTAGTCGAACAAGACCATCGCGCGCATCAAACGGTTGACGAAGCCTGGCATGGGCTTTTTTCGTTTGAGACGGCGTGGCGGACCCGCGCAAGGTTGTGAGACATGAACATGATGAGGAAAGGACAGCTACAAGGGGTGAACAAAGGAGATGTGGTAGAGCAGGTTGCATGGGTCAACAAACTCTTCGGAGTGGCAGGCTAAGAAAGAGCGAGTGGGATCCCTGCGCTCAATTTCTTTCCTTCCTATTTTTTGCAACACAACCTTCCATAGACACTGGTCATCTCTTCATCGGTCATGTCAGGTACCCGTTTTCTCGTGGTTTAGTCTCAGCAATGATGGCTTTGTACTCAATGATACCGTATTTCCAGGATTCTCTCCTACGTAAACTGTCACTTAGGGTGCAGTAGTGGGTAACACAATGCTAGAGATGAGTGCCAAAAAACAGGGCTTTCAGGAACGCGGTGAATTGCCGCATTTCGTCTTGATACTCGATCAGCCTGGATGCTCGTTCCTCCGGCGGCGCAACGACTTGGTGATCGGTCCCCTGGCTCTCCAAGCGACCGCTGCCCATCCAATCCAAGGCGGTGATGATGAGCCGCCGATCGGCAGCTACAAGCCGCTGCCGATAAAAGCCGTCGAGCAGGTGTAAGAGTTTGGCACGCTCGACCAAGTGAAGACGCCTGACATCGAGCACCGCTGTTTCAGCTTCAGCTTTACGTGCGTGCCTTTCATCTTCGTGCGCACCACGCGCACAGGCCTGCTCGGCCCGTTGGAGCTTCAGCATCGCAACCCGGGCAAGAGGTCGCGCCCCTGGATCACCGACCTCGATCCAGGGGGACGCCTGCCCGCGATCGAGATGTCCGTAACAGGAGGCCAGCGTGCTGACACCGAGCACGTTGAGCGCGATGACGGTCTCGCGGATGCCTTCATCGAGGGGCGTGCCCAGCGCGTCGGTCATGCGGCCGAACTGCTCAGTCGCCTCGAGCCATTGTTGCGCACGCAGTTTCTGCATGGCTCCGCTCATATCAGCTTGGTCGCTCATACCTCATCCTCCAGGACCTCAGGTCCAGAAAACTCCCATACTTGCTCATCCTTTTCTACCTCTCATTCAATGTCTACGATCATCGTTTCGAACAGATGAATATTCGCGGCCAAGCTTGCTTTGCGTTCGGCGTCTTGTTGAACCTCTGGTATGGTCAAGTCTTGTTCAAACTGATCGATAGAGTGATGAATCCCGCGTCCGTGCAGCTCGGCATGGATACGTGGACTCCCATAGACGCATCGTTGGTTCTTGAAAGCACCTTTGATCTTGTTGACAAGCTCGGCATCTTCTCGACGGTGCTGACTGGGTTCACGTTTGCGCCAGGCGTCATAGCCACTCAGCTTCCACCTCATACACATGACAGGATAGTCCTGGTGATGCGAAGCCTCGAATTGGAACGCGCATAGCTGACCGCGCGAGAAGATGCTGATGGCTTTTTTTAAGAACTGCTTTTCCACATTCTACCACTCCACTAGACTATACTGGGGAAAGATTATCTCGCTTAAACTCGGCAATGTACGTCTTCTGAACCTTTGCCATGCTTCTTGTCCTCCTTGTGAAACAGTCTATCCGAAGATTTCACGCCTCCACAAAATCGGGGCAAGATCAATCTAACCAGCTTCGATAGTGTAAAGAGAGTAACCGTAAGGATTTCGTGAAAATTAGCTAATCCATGGTGAGGTTCATCCGTATCATTCAAAGGGAGAGGCGCAAAAGTGACCGGGGTACAAAGGACTCGATCCAGCAATCCGGTGCAAGCAGAAGGGTCGTGTACAGTACACGACCCTTGAAAGAGGTGACATGTGAGCGACGAGCAAGAACTCATCCCGATTGAGCAGCATACCTTCCAGCACCACCCGGTCGAAGGGCGAGAGTAATGCCAGAGCAACGGCTCCAGCACCTTCCTTACGCCTCTCGACCGGGGCTGCCAGTCAATTGGTTGAGATACACGGAAGCGTATCCTTCGCTAAGGGTACAATGTATTGCAGTACCGAATTAAGCGAAATATGCTTCACTGGAAAATCCAACCCTTAGCAAGGGATACGTTATCGGATTTACGGGTGTATGAAAAAGTTGTAGGCAAGCAAGCAAAAAGGTGGTATCCTCATCTGTAAGTAAAAAGTCCAAAACAGAGAGGATCCCTACCAATGGAAACGAACGAAAAGCTGAAAATAGCCCTACTGCAAGAGACGGAACA
>JBBQXY010000021.1:0-51678 GCA_038209195.1 Ktedonobacterales bacterium
AGAAAATAACCGATATGTTACACTTCTCTTAGAATATGAGGCATGAGGAGTTGTAATTCGTATGTCGGACGTGTGGGACGATTCGGTCAAGCGACTTTTTCGTGAGCATCCCCAGGATTTTGTCTCCTGGCTGATGGAAGGGGCGATCTATCGCGGGGCAGTTTCAGGCGAACTGAAAAACCGGACGCGGCGTACAGATATCTTGATGGATGTTGTGCAGCAAAAGACCCAAAAAGAAGGCTTGCTCCACGTCGAGATCCAAAGCGAAGACGATAAGCAAATCGCCAAGAGGTTATTGGAGTATAATCTGCTGGCGACATTGACGTATGAGAAACCGGTTCTCTCCTGGTTGATCCTGTTGCGACCTATGCCTGAGGCACCGCAATCCCCATTGGTTTCAGCCCTTTTTGATGAGATTGAGGCTTGGCGATTTTCGTATGTGATCATTAAATTGTGGGAGACGTCGGCAGAGGAACTGCTTCGTACTGGACTTATTGGACCTTTACCACTTCTTCCATTAACGAAAGGTGGCACGGAGCAGGAATGGCTCGCGCCCACTATCGCCACCTTATATGCAGCGGATGAATACGAACTGCTGTCATTGACGAAGCTGCTGGCTGGTTTAGTCATGAAGCACAAGGGTCAGCAAGAACTGCTGGAAAGGATGTTTGCTATGTATAAAGATATCGTCGAAGAGTCCTGGGTCTACCAGCAAATTGTGCAACGTGGCTTGGAGAAGGGGTTGGAGCAAGGGTTGGAGAAGGGCTTGGAACAAGGCTTGGAACAAGGCTTGGGTCTAGGAGAGCAACGCGCATTGATGGCAATCATCCAGAGACGCTTCCCAGCGATTTTGGCAACTGCCAAGGAATTGATTGATGGCATCACCGACACTGATACGTTAGAGAAGCTTGTCGGCGAGGTGAGTGTAGCCCAGAACGCGCAGGATGTGTTGCAAATTCTCCGCGCACGTTAGGACGAGCTGATACCATGGTGATAACTCCCGCCGCATGAATGTGTGGGGGCTTCTATGGACTTGCAGTAAAGTGCCAATAGGAATGTGGAGGGGATACAAATCTTATCTATTGTGTTATCATTAGCTCAAGCCATCTCTACCTACAAACCAATCATAAACGCACTTGTAGTCGGATAGTTTTAATCCAGTTTATCTTGCCAATCATTATTCAGTTTGAATGCTACCCGCTCATTTCTCAATTAGGAGAATGTGTATTATGCCCACATACACTATCATGCAACACCAACAAGAACTGATTCGTAACTTGAATAGCCTGACGGAGAACTATGAGCAAGATGTGAAAAAAGCTTCAGATGTGGTTGCTAACGCTAAGGAAGCGGCTAAAATAGCACATAGAACAAAGATGCAAAAGGCTGAAACATATCTCTAAATTTCTACATCTTTTTAATTGTAGGAACGTTCTCTATTGCTGCAATCTCATATATAGCATACTATCGGTTTTTAAATTCGCGTATTCGTAACCTCTTTGTTATAATTGAACATGCCTCATCTACAGCGGAGAAACTGTATGAGCAGCAAACGCAAACTTTAGAGTCTATTTACCAAGGCCAAATGGAACAGAGTCAGCAATTGTATAATGAGACAACGAGCAAGCTAGATCTGGCAATTTTAGAAAAATTGCCGCTATTCACAAAACGTATATGGGGTTTGTACAGGAAACACGTTTTAGTGGTGCTGAATGGAGCGATACCGCTCTATGGAGACAATGGCAACCACCACAGGTAATGGCACCGTTCATACGTTTAGGAACGCTCACCATTAAAATTCGTCAAAGGCCGTCTGCTCCCATGCCACTTTTTATCTCTTGTCTAGGTGGCGACAATCTTCTTTTCAAAGTACGTGGCGGTGCCAGGAATGTTGCCTCTGCGACTGTTCAAGCACTGATTGTGCGCTTGTTGGCAACACAGCCACCAGGTTGCGTGCGCTTCACATTCATTGATCCAGTGGACATGGGACAAAGCATGGAGGCATTCACTCAACTTTCATCCTACAATCCTGCATTGGTGACAAGCAGAGTTTGGACAGAACCAGCGTATATCGAGCAGCAACTCTCGGAAATTTCCGAGTATATAGCTCATATCATTCATAATGTGTTTAGAGGCATTTACGCGACGATTGAGGAGTACAATGAACGCTCAGGGCAGCCACCTCTGCCTTATCGCGTACTTGTGGTGTTGGGGTTTCCCTTTGGCTTTACACTCAATGGTGTGCATCGTTTGGTCAATATCGCCAAAAACGGGACGCGTTGTGGTGTTTCTACTGTAGTGGTCTTCGATGCGAAGCAGCCACAACCTCAGGGCTTCGAACTTACGGATTTGGAGTTAGTTTCCACTGTTATCTCGTGGGACGGAATGCGTTTTACCTGGCGTGGGATGGATGTTGGGAAATCGATGGCTTCAGCAACGGTTGCCGATGGGCCCGAGATGGATGTCTTTGGGGATAAATAGGTAATCGTAAGAGAAGGTGCAGACGAAGATGAAGAACAATTTGATCGGGCAACAAGTGGGGAATTATCGCATTATCCAGTACATCGGGCAGGGGGCGTTTGGCGCAGTGTATCTGGGTGAGCATGTACATCTGCAAAGTATGGTCGCCATTAAAATACGCGATGCTCAGTTACAAGAGGCTGACAAAGGACAGTTCTTGCAAGAGGCGCGGATTGTGGCGAGTCTCGATCACCCCAATATCGTGCGCGTCTTTGACTACGGTATGTTGGGTAATACGCCATTTTTGATGATGAATTTTGCGCCAAATGGCTCGTTGCGCGAACGACACCCGGAGAGTGCGCTAGTGCCAATCTCGCTGGTGGTTTCCTACGTCAAGCAGGTGGCCGATGCGCTACAATATGCCCACGACAAAAAGCTGATCCATCGCGATGTGAAGCCCGAAAATATGCTGATTGGTGGGCGCAACGAGGTACTCCTCGGCGATTTTGGTGTTTCGATTGTTGCGCCTCGTACTGGCACACAGAGCAAACAGGATAGGAGCGGAACGCCGCGCTATATGGCCCCTGAGATGTTTAAGGCTATGCCAACCATTGCTAGCGACCAATACTCACTGGGCATTGTGGTTTATGAATGGTTGTGCGGTTCGTGTCCCTACGTGGATGGCGATTTTATGCAGATGGGCTATCAACACACCTATGTTCCTCTACCACCAATGCGCAGTAAATTGCCCTCGATTTCGCCTGATGTTGAGCAAGTAGTGCAGGTGGCTCTCGCTAAAGAACCACAGCAGCGTTTTGGCAGTGTACAAGCCTTTGCTCGCGCACTGGAACGGGCCAGTCTCTTTTCTAGTAGCCGTCCAGCGTCGTCAACCCAGGACTACTCATCGTCTGCGCCACATTTCGTTCCTCAGTCTACTCCGATGTCAAGTGTTCAGCCTCCATTCACTACTGCTCCAGACCCTTTTAATTCTGCTATGCCAATGAGTGCCAAAACTACCTCCGCTCCTATTTCTTCTTTACCGTCTCTAGCTGGTTCGCTAGCCCAGAGCAGTGAATTAAACCTAGATTCGCCACCATCGGCTGCATTCATCAATTACATTTTGCAAGAGGTAGGTAAGAGGGCTAAGTCTAGCAGTTAAAGCTGCTCCCAAGTGGTTCTATCAACGCCTGCTTGCTTTAATAGCCGGGCAAGCAGACCTTCTCCAATATCACCATGATGGGGATTTGGTATTATTATCGTGATTTTTTCTTTTATCTTCACCATATATTGGTGGTTTCCGCCTGGATAAGGGCCTTCAAAACCTAACTGTCTCAAGTAGTAAATTAGGTCTTTGCGCTGAATAGGGCCTAAATGAGGCATCAGGCTACGTCTCCAATATGTATCTCAATACCATCAACAACAGGCAACGGAAAATGAAGAGAGATGCGCAGCAAAATCCATCCCTCTAAAACTTCCTCTAGCTCATCACGACATTGTTCGAGGGTAGGTTTGTTGGCGAATACGCCGTTAAAGCCAACAATTTCTCCATAAAAAGTGCCATCGTCTGGCAAAATCTCATACCTTGCTTTGCCCATCGCGGCACGAATATATTTCGTAAGCATCATGGCTTGCCGTTCCCTTTACGCTGAAAGCGTTGCAATGAGTCTAACAATCTGCATTCTGTTCATCACAATTATACCTCATCATGCCAAGGGCTCATAGATTCCTATCTAAAAGAATAGCTCTCACAGGAAAACCTGTTGATTTAGATTTTTTGATATTTACTGTAACCTGCGTCTAATGTATTATAGAGAGCAAGAATGTATTCTCCTGCTTCTCCGAAGGGGAAAGGGACGATTATGAGCGATTTAACTGGGCAGCAGTTGGGCAAATATCGCCTACTGCAATCGTTGGGGGTGGGTGGCTATGCGCAGGTATATCTGGGTGAACATATGCACCTCAAAACAAAGTTCGCCGTTAAAGTAGTAGAAGAAATGCTCAATCAGGAAGCTCAGGCAAAATTCCTGACGGAGGCGCAGCGTATCGCCAGCCTGAAACACCCCAATATTGTCGCCGTCACTGACTTTGATGTCATCGGAAACAGGGCGTTTCTCGTGCTGGAGTATGCTCCCTACGGCACACCAAGACGCACCAATGGCGTACCAATGGCACTGTCACTCGTCGCGTCCTACATCAAGCAGATGGCAGCCGCTTTGCAATATATCCACGATGAAAAGGGGTGGGTTCATTGTGACGTCAAGCCGGTTAATATGCTGCTGTGGGAGAACAATCAGCTCAAACTCAGCGACTTTGGCATTACCCAGCTTGCTCGTGGCAACGATGCCTCTACGCAACAACATGTTGAAGGCACTTCCGCTTATATGGCCCCTGAACACTGGAAAGGCAAATTTGTCTTTGCCACTGACCAGTACTCCCTGGGCGTCGTGGCCTACGAATGGCTCAGCGGAGACCTGCCTTTTCATGGCAGCTCGCTTGATATGCAGCGACAGCATCTGTACGCTGTTCCACCGTCGCTGCATCGACGCAATCCAGCGATCTCAATGAATGTTGAGCAGATAGTGAATCGTGCATTACACAAAGATCCCCAGCAACGCTATCCGCGTGTCATGGACTTTGCGCTGGCACTTGAACAAGCCTTGAAATACATAGCCCACCCGCCGCAGAGGCCGCAAGCAACGCGTTTACAAGGGGAGAGCCTGTTGCCGCCATTGCTCATGCGAGAACAACAGGCGCCGAGGACTTCACCTAATCCAATGATCTTGGCCTCGCCTACTAGCAATAGTTTTCAGGCACATTTTGATCCCACTGTTCCAGCAGCGTTCACTCCATCAACACCATTGCCGCCCGAAGAGCCAGAGATGCCGAAACATGAACTGCTACTCGAACAACAGAAATTCGTGCAACATTTTGTGGAAGTTGCACGCGAACAAGAAGAGCGTCGGCAGGCCATTTTACAGCAACGGAATACGGCGCGCAATGATGCCGCCCAAAAACGCAAACTGGGTTTAGCAAAAACCGATGACGATGTTGATTATGTGCGCCGCTGTACTGCTGAAATGAAAGAGGATGTTAAGGAGCATGGATGGGATGGCCTGGCGCGAAGGTTTACGCACAATCCTTTTGCGTTCAAGGCAGCGAATACACCTTCACAACAAATTCATGAATTTCGCCAGGAAGCGGATGCCGATCGGGAGCGCATTGCCTCGTTTCTGAGACAGTATGGAGACCCACCCACGCTCTACAAAATTTGTATGCGCGTTGGTGGGGTTAGCGCAGCCCTGATGGGGATTGTGGTCGCTTTCCTCATAAGCAGCGTACCATTGTGGAATACTATTACCTTCGTCGCTTTTTTGTTGCTGGTGGCACTGACCTTTGGTGGTGCTGCATATTGGTTTGGTGTTTCACGTATCACGCGCATGGGGGAAGCCTTTTACCATCTGAGACAGCTTAATAAGCTCACTGAGCAGATCCAGCAATCGCGGCGTCAGTTTATTGAAGAGTCATATCAGCGTGAGTTAGACAGAATTGAACAAAACACGCAGCGGGCCTTCAATCAGTTGCTGCAAGAATTGCAGAAGCAGTTGCCTGCCAAGCAGAGCGAAGTAGATACTTTTATGAAAAAGCTGGGTTTTGCTGGCAGAGATTGGAATGACCCACTCTGGCAAGAGCGTCGTGTTAGCACTGCTACCCCTCCTGTAGCACGCATCGGTAAACTTACGGTCAACTCCATGCCAGTCTTACCGGCCATTCCTGCGCTGATCTCCTGTCCGTATGGCTCTAACTTGCTGTTAGAGGCATCTGGTGCGGCGAAAAGTGCTGCTATCTCGGCGGCACTATCTTGTATCCTGCGCCTCTTGCTGACGCAAACACCTGGAAATGTTCACTTCACCTTCGTCGACCCTGTGCTCTATGGGCGGAACTTTGACCCCTTCCTATGGCTTGCGGAACATTCCGATATCTTGTTGACAGGTGAGGTGGTAGCCGAACCGCAGCAGATCGGACAACAACTTGCTGAACTTACCGGGCATATCGCACGCATCACACGGCAAAATTCGCATAGCTTGAAAGAGGTTGCCGAACCATATCGCGTGCTTGTCGTGATGGACTTCCCCGCCAAATTTACTGCCGAAACAGCGCAGCAACTCCTTGCCATTGCTCGCAATGGACCGCGCTGTGGCATCTCTACCGTGATAGCGATCGACGAAGCACGATCACTACAGACCCTGCAAGACTTTGAACTCGCTACATTAGAGCATTTAGCCACGGTCATTCGCTGGAACGGGCAGAACTTTAGCCTACAGAGCGATGAAGCGCAAAGCTGTTACCTAGAGTTGGACCACTTGCCAGAGGAGACTATCTATCGGCCTCTGTTACAATCGTTACAGGAAACTATGCGTACCGCTTCTTTGGTAGAGCATAATCCACTGTTGCATGAATTGCTTGAGCAGCCGACGTGGCTGAAGCCGCATGAGCAAGCAAAGGTTTGGCTGGGATATCTGGTTATGTCGAAAGAACCACTCGTTTGCTCTTTGCATCGACAGAGTGATAGCAACCTGCTCATTGTCGGCAAACAACGCGATGTTGGCACCGGTATGCTCCTTACAGAGATCATGAGCATCGCTGCACAACAGCCACCATCGAGGGCACAATTCTCGATCCTGGATGTTAGCGTAGGGGATATGAGTGAAGCGTATGGTGCTGGCGTTCAGCCATTTGAATTCATCAAGCAATTGTTGCCTGGCTACAAGATGCAAATCGTGCATAGGCGAAACCTACAAAGCGAGCTTCCCTCTTTGATGAGCGCATTGCGCACAGCAATGAGTAGCCGTCGCCAGTCGGAGAGCGCGGAAACCTCTTCGCTCTACATTTTTATCTGTGGCCTACACAGGTTAAACGATGTATGGCAAAACGATGAGCAACGTGGGCAAGGAAACGAGCAGCAGTTCGCTCGCCAAACCATGCAGCTTTTACAAGATATTCTAAGGAATGGCCCAGAGTTTGGCATGCATATTCTTACCTGGTGCGATACGCTCAGTGGTTTGGACAACGTTCTCGGCCCAAATATGCTGCGGCACTTTGATGTGCGCGTCGCTTTCCCTACATCGCCCAGAGAAGAAATCATGACGCTAGTCGAGCGTTCAAGCCTGCCAACACTTGACAGTAAACAGGCTCTTTACTACAACCGGGAAGAGATGCGGCTGGAAAAATTTCGCCCATTCCAGTTGCCCTCTAAAGAGTGGTTGCAACAGGCGGCTGCCTTCATTCAGCGCAAAAGCGAGGCGTAATGTATTCCCATTACGCTCCCGCCGCGAAAATAGTTCCCCAATGTCCACCGGGCCAAGACGCTTTGAGCATATAGCAATCGGCTACCGGCAGGAACATGGTGATATTCCAGGCGACGCGCAGCGAACCATCAACTACGATAGAATACGGCCAACCATCTCGTGACTGCGTATTCAGGATGAGGTGAGAAACTTGCTCATTGTAAGGGCTAAATCCAAACGTTATGCCCATATCATTGCTGAGTTCCATCCCCGATAAGGTGATCTCGCTCTTGTAATTGGCTGGTACATCGACTTGAATGGTCACGGGAAAACCAAGCAAATTTGGAGACGTGGGCATCACTACGGCGTCCGCGAGATAGAGCGTGGCATATGGCCCACTAAAGCCAGTAACCCAGACAGGGGCAGTACCCAGTTCAGATGAGGTATTCCCTACGGGAGAAGCGGAGCACGCTTGTGCCTGAGGCATAGGTCCTGGAGTGATAGACGTTACAAAGGATGGAGCATCACCATCGATCCCACCAGGTACAACCTGCCATGTATTGCCCTGAACAATAAACGATCGTTGCTGTAGTATGTCCGATGACGAGGTAGCATTCGCTCCCGTTGCTGTTTGTGTGGGTGTCGCTGGCACAACCAGCGCATAAAGCCAGGTGCGCGCTGATGGAAGGATGGTCAAGACTAAGAAGAGTAGCATGCACACCGTACTCATGGTCATAGCCAGTCGCTTCACTCGCACCCTGGCATACAGGCGTGGCCCCCATGTTACCAGCTTTTCGGGTATGGTAGGCTCTTCCTCTATGGGTAAATCGGTGATTTCTAACGCAAAATCTTCTTCATCGAGCGTGTTGGGAAGCTTGCTGTTCGCCACGTCTTGCACAAGCCTTGTTCGTGCGGTCGAAAAAAGGGGTGTTCCTCGCTCAACCACTCGTTCAGTGAGATGCCTTACGCCGGAGAGCAGGTGGGAACCATAATCGACCAGTTGACCAGAGGCGGTGTGCTGCTCATCCACTGGCAGATCGGTGATTTCTAACGAAAAATCTTCCTCCTCCTCCTCCTTCGGGTCATCAAAATCGCTCATGGTATTCCTTCAATGGGTATCCCCCTGCTTTGGGTATCGTGGTACTCCGCCAATCTACATTTGTCATGCCGCCTGTGGCGGCAGGGAAGGGAGGGAAGACTAGGGCGCAGCCCTCTATTACCTGCTATTACCTGTCCCCCGGACAGGGTGCACAAGGGGCAGCAGCCCTTTGCATCCCGCTCGTTAAACGCATTGACTGCTGGGGTCATCTCTATCATACACGCTGCGGTTGCGCGAACCGCTTCATAAATCGAATCCCATCCCTATCGCTGCTAGCTCTTTTGGGTCATCATCTGGCGTGACTTTAGCTTCGCCTTCATCTAGTATACTATACTCGGACGCGAATTTTTGCCATGTTTCAGTGCCACCGATGCTATAAATGGTGAGACTGGCTAGTCTCATCGGGTTGGGCGAATCACCTGCGTACAGCACAGTGACGGCATGACCAGCCTGTTTGAGACGGATGAGCGTATCGAGCAAGAGCTCTGAAATGGTACTGGTGATAATGACGATAGTGGTTCCTGCCGGAAGATTGGTTCGTTCTGCTTGAATTACTTCTTCCAGCGTACTGCCGAAATAGGGTTGGATGCGGGCTAGCACATCCATGATACGTCTGCGTTGGTCTACGCTGGAAGAAGGTGGTAAGTGAATGCGGCGACGTTTCATGAGCGACGCCATGGTGGCATCGAGTCCCGGTGCCACCTCTCCTTCTTGCTCGGCTTCAGCGAACACGTGCTCCTCAGGTATAAACATTAACGTGTTGGCATAGAGGCCGACCGAGTAACCTTCGTTGAGGGCCCAGTCGGCAACCGAAGCGGTAGCACAAATCGCCAGTTCCAGAATGCTCAGTTGCAGCCCGTAGATGCTATCAAATTGCCCACTCACGTTGAGGAAAAGGGCCATGGTGTAGGTCGTCGTTGCTTCATACACTTTGCTTTGCATTTGCATGGTGCGCGCGGTAGCTTTCCAATGCACGCGCCGCAGACTATCGCCATAGGCATAATCGCGCACACCGATGACGCGCGCGGGGTCTTCCAATAGACGACGTGGGGCCCGTCGATCTCCAAAGGGATGCCGGGCTGGCAAGCTAAAGCGTGTGAGCGGGACAACGAGTGGATAGACGAGCAGATATTGTAAGTACTCCGTTCTTTCCTCGTTGCTGAGGAAGCCAAAAACGTCTCCACTGCGTAGTACTGTTGGCCCAAATTTATGCACACCGCGCGCATTACACTGGATGGTATAGCGGCGCGTCACGCGCTCATACCAGCGTACACTGAAGAGGGTATCTAACGTAGCTGTATCGCCAACGATGCCAACACGCAGCTTTTTATGCGCCAGCGTCAAAGCACGAGGCAGCGTATCTTCGATCTCGACCCAGGGGAGAGGGAGGATTTTGGCGTTTTCCAGGGAGAGCGAGAGCGTCACGGCCTCGCCAAATAGCACACGCTCCTCGCTGAAATGACGTTGGTAGCGCAGGTTGCGCAAACAGAACGAGGACCAAATGTCCGTGGTGCCGATGATAACCAGCACCAAGAAGCCGATCACGATCAATAATGGTTGGTGAAAAGGGACGCTGGCGGCGACAATGGCCACGCCCAGATAATACCATCGTCTATTCATGATTCTACAGGTACTGACACTATGTGTAACACGTCCTCTACGATTTGCTCCATCACCCGACCATGCAGTCGTGATTGGCTGGTAGCGATCATACGATGTGATAGAACCGCCTTTGCCATGTGTTTAACGTCGTCAGGTATGGTATAGCTGCGACCGGAAATAGCGGCATAGGCCTGGCTTGCGCGATAAAGCGCGAGCGTACCGCGTGGGCTGACGCCGAGTTCAACGGCATTATGGGAGCGAGTGGCACGCACCAGTTCGACAATGTAACTCTCAATGCCTGGCTCAACGCGCACCCGTCGAATCATCTTTTGTAGCGTCTGCAAGCGTTCCGCGCTCAATACAGGTGCAAGTTCTTGTAAGGGCTGTTCCTCTTTGAAACGCTGTAGAATCAGGCGTTCCTCCGTTTGGCTGGGATAATCCACACGCAAGCGCATGAGGAAGCGGTCAAGTTGCGCTTCGGGCAATGGAAACGTGCCTTCCAATTCAATCGGGTTCTGTGTCGCGATCACAATAAATGGGCGCGGTAAGATGATAGTTTCGCGCTCAATGCTGATCTGTCGTTCCTCCATTGCCTCCAGGAGAGCTGATTGTGTACGAGGAGTAGCGCGGTTAATCTCATCGGCCAGCACTACCTGCGACAGCAATGGTCCTGGACGAAACTCGAATTCGCCTTGTTTCTGATTATAAAAGGTAATCCCAGTAATATCTGATGGCAGGAGGTCAGGGGTAAACTGAATACGTTGAAAAGAGCATCCCAGGGATTTAGCCAGTGCTTTAGCCAGCGTGGTTTTGCCTATGCCTGGCACATCTTCAAAAAGAACATGTCCCTCGCAGAGCAACGCGACCATTAACAGGTCGATGACGAGCTCTTTGCCCACCATTACACGACCGACGTTCTGGCGAATGGCGCGCGTGGCCTCTTGTACCTGGCGTATTTCATCCGTTTGCGTCATAGATATCCTTTTATGAGCCTACTGATCAGGTAGACTGGCACATTTTGATAGCAATCAATGTATTTGCTTCAAATTATACGCACAAAGGACGGAAAATTTCACCCTCCATCAGCCGCCACTAATACTACCAACGATCTGTACCGTAGTATATTGCGATTGCGCACGTTGCCCACTTTGATCACTGGCTATCGCGTAGATTATCGCCTGGATATGTCGTCCGAACGCAAAGACGTTGACCGACCAGCTGATTGTGGCATTGCCGCCCCCATCTGTGGTATACACGCCGGATGTGTAGCGGTAAGGTGGAGCGCTATAGGAAACCACCAGTTCCACCGACACATTCGGTTCGCTGGTTGTAACGCTTACGCTAACGACACTATTGTTCTGTACATGCCCCGGAACCCCACTAATAATCACGCTTAATTGGCCTCCAGTGCCAACGGTGGGGGTGCCATCCACCACGGTAGGTTGCAGCACAACTGTGCTTTGCGCTGGCGGCTGGCTGCTTGTACTACTGCCTTTGCCGCCACCGGGAGGGGGAAATGTTGGGTGCGCGTCGATAGTACCGCTCGGTACGACTGCTGTGGGTGGTGTCTGGGAAAGAGCATTGCCCATGGCAAATAGTTTCGTATTGTGTAAAAGTGTGCTACTGACCAGGGAGAGCAGCAGCAGTCCAGCGATTACGACCACGCTTATCGCAATCAGCAAAACTTTATAAGCCGGGTCTTTGCCCCAAAAATAGCGCAATTTGCCCAGTGGTGTTTGAGGAAGGGGAGGTGTCTTGCGTTGAATCAACTGTGCTGGTTGCACCTGCATTGCCGCTAGTGGGCGACTGATTCTCTGGTAGTCTTCATCGGGATAGGCTGGTAAGACGAGTTTGCCCGATACGATATATGGTTCTTGCTGTGAATCGGGTTGATTAATCATCAGGGAGTGATGTACCTCCTTTTCCAGTTTGCGGTATTTATTTGTATCAATACAGTTCAGTGTACACTATCTTGTTTTAAGTGTACAGTTTTGTATGACAGATGTGCTAGTACCTTGCATCCCTGCTGGTTGAATTGCCGCCTTCGGCGGCAGGGGAGGGAGGGAGACTAGGGCGCAGCCCTAGAACCCAGTCAAGGGGCGGCGGCCCCTTGCACCCTGCTGGTCACATGAAGGGAGGACTAGGGCGCAGCCCTCTATTACCTGTATTACCTGTCCCCCGGACAGGGTGCAGTCAAGGGGCGGCGGCTCCTTGCATTCCCGCTCACTAATACAGCGCGTTTAAGACCGTCTGAACGGAGAGTTGTTCTAGCTCTGCTGCTTGGATAACCTTGACTTTTGGTCCTACTGGTCGCCAGATGATGGGATCACTGGGGCCGAAGAGGGCAATAGTGGGAACGCCGAGCATGGCTGCCAGGTGCGTGATACCTGCATCGTTGCCGAGATAACGTTGGCATTGTCTCAGGTGTTGCGCAACTTCCAGTAACGGGGCATCTTCGAGTCGTGTCAGCAGTGGTTGGTCAAGGGCGAGGTGTTGGCGCAAATAATTGATACGCTCGGCATCGGCTGGCCCTGCGAGTAATAGCACGCTATTACCATGTTGCCACAGACGCTCAATAACTTCGGCAAACGATGCGACTGGCCAACATTTTCTTGCTCCCCCGCTGCCAGGATGAATGGCAAACCTTGGCTTCTTGCCCGTACCTCCGTCCAGCAAGCTATCTTCTGGCTTTAATGGTAGTTGCCATCTTGTCAGGTCAATAGTATCTATTGTATCGAATGGTAAGCCAATCGTCTCCATGAGATAGCGCGTGATATGAACGCGTTGCCCTTCTGGTGGGCGTCCACTGGCAATGATAAGATGCTTCACACCAGCTTGTTGGAGATTGTGGCGCACAACACCGTCACTATCTCGCAACCAACAGATAACCAGCTTACATTGCTCTAATAAAGAGAGCATAGCAGGAGTACGTATACCTACAGGTGAGAATAGCTCGCTCCATTGCCACTGCTCGTAGTCCGCAACTGCATCGACAATGCCAGCCGTCAGAGCCAGGGGAAGCACCGCAGCATTGCCAACCAGGGTAATATGGGCGGCTTGATACTTGGCTCGTAGTGCCTGAATAACGGGCAATGTCAGCAATGTATCGCCAATAGCTCCCGGACGAATGATGAGTATTTGCAAGGTAATACTTTACGCCGCCTGGATGCGGATCAGTACATCGCCTTTTTGCACCACTTCGCCGCTGGGAGCCACAAGGGCGGTGACACGGCCCGAAACCTCTGCCTGTATTTCATTGAAGACCTTCATGGCTTCGACGAGGGCGACAACCTGTCCTACCTGCACAATGTCGCCTACTGAAACGAAAGCTGGTGTACTGGGCGACGGTGAGGCGTAATAGACACCTGTCAAAGGAGCTACGATAGCGACGCTTTTGTCCTCTTTTACTGGGTTACTCATCGCCCCATGCGTGAACGGCATCGTGCCCTGCCCCATGCTACTTTGTTGTAGAGCGGACGAAACCATCACCATGCCGGGTTGCCGCCGAATAATGATTTCGGTGCCAGCCTCAGTCAATTCCAGTTCACTGATCGTGCTATCAGCAAGTATGGTGATGAGATCCTCAACACGCTCGAGCCAGCTTATCTTCTGCTCATCCGTATCCATTTTACGACTCTTCATATCTTTTAAAAATGAGGCTTGTATTGTGACCGCCAAAGCCCATGACGTTGGACATCGCAATGTTGACCGTGCGGTGCTGTGCCTCATTGGGTACGTAGTTAAGATCACAGTCGGGGTCGGGATGGTGCAGGTTGATGGTGGGTGGGATGAGGCCTGTCTGAATGACCATGATCGAGATGACTGCCTCTACAGCTCCTGCGGCCCCTAGGGTATGGCCGGTCATGGATTTGGTGGAACTGACGGGCATTTCATAGGCATGCTGACCGAAGCAGGTTTTGATGGCCTGCGTCTCGTTGCGGTCGTTATAACCTGTTGATGTGCCGTGGGCGTTGATATAGTCTATTTGTTCAGGGCGCAGATTGGCTTTTTGCAGGGCGCGGCGCATCGCCCGTACCAGCCCCTCGCCACCGGGTGCGGGTTCGGTGATGTGATGTGCATCATCGGTAGAGGCATAGCCAACTATTTCTGCCAGAATGTTTGCTCCTCGTGCTTTGGCAAAATCCAAGTCTTCCAGAATCAACATGCCAGACCCCTCACCCATGACAAAGCCGTCGCGGGTGGCATCGAAGGGACGGCTAGCTCCTGTGGGATCGTCATTACGACGCGAGAGGGCATGCATATTATCAAAGGCCCCCATAGCGATAGGGGTAACAGCTTTCTCGGCACCGCCCGCGATCATCGCTTTAGCATCGCCACGGCGAATCGTCTCCCAGGCTTCACCAACGGTATTCCCACTGGTGGCACAGGCGGAGACCGCCGCCCAGTTTGGCCCCCGTGCTCCCGTCATGATTGCCACTACGCCTGGCGCACCATCGATAATCATCATGCTGATGAAGAATGGGCTGATGCGGTCTGGCCCTTTTTCATGCAAGACCTTGAACTGGTCGTGCAAGGTGACAAGTCCTCCGATGCCGCTGCCAATGTAGACGCCAATATCATCGCCGTTCTCCGGCGTGATCTTTAAATTTGCCTGTGCCAGGGCTTGTTGCGTGGTGGCAATGGCTAGTTGCTCATAGGGGTCATTGCGGCGTATCTCTTTGCGGTCCATGTAGAGAGCGGGATCAAAATTCTTGATCTCGCCAGCAAAGTGGACGCGAAACTTGCTGGTATCATAGCCTGTGATCTCGCTCATGCCCGATTTTCCCTGGCACAGCGCATCCCATGTTGAGGCTAGATCATTGCCTAATGAGGTGATGAGCCCCATACCGGTTACAACTACGCGCGACATGTGTACCTCCCATGATAAGTGACTAGAACCTAAATTCCTAAAGCTGCTGCTTCATCCTGAATGAAACGTGTGTACGTCTCACCGCGTAGAAAGCCTTCGTGTTGAAGTAGACGTTGTTGAAAAGGTATCGTGGTGGTGACACCCTCGATGACATATTCAGCCAGGGCGCGTTGCATCCGCGCAATGGCTGCCTCACGCGTCTCCGCCCAGACCACCAGCTTTGCCAGCAGAGAGTCGTAATGTGGTGGTATCTCATAGCCAGCGTAGAGGTGACTATCGACGCGTACCCCCGGACCTCCAGGTGGCAAATAGCGTTCAACCGTGCCCGTTTGTGGACGGAAATCTGCCGCGGCGTCTTCGGCGGTAATGCGGCATTCGATGGCATGGCCTTCCGGGCGGATGTCATCCTGCTGCAATTGCAGTGGGAGACCAGCGGCAATGCGAATCTGCTCCTTGACAAGGTCGGTGCGTGTCACCATCTCTGTGACAGGATGCTCGACCTGCAAGCGCGTATTCATCTCCATAAAATAATAGTGGTTTTGTTCGTCCACCAGAAATTCAAGGGTACCAGCATTGCGATAGCCGACAGTCTTCATGGCACGAATAGATTTCATGCCCATTTCTCGTCGTAGTTCTGCTGATAGATGAGGGCTGGGCGACTCTTCCAGTACCTTCTGGTTACGTCTCTGGCAGGAGCAATTGCGCTCGCCCAGGTAGACGCCATGACCGAAATTATCAACCAAGACCTGAATTTCGATATGACGGGCGCGCCCCAGGTAACGTTCCAGATATAGGCCGTCGTCCTTAAAGGCTTCACGCACCTCATTTTGTGCCACCGTAAAGACGCGCTCGAATTCATCCTGGCGATTCACCAGGCGGATACCGCGTCCACCACCACCTGCCGCTGCCTTTAACATCAGAGGGAAGCCAATTTCGCGCGCGGCATCCAGCCCTTCAGGGAGCGTGTGTAGGACAGGTGTACCCGCTAGCATGGGCAAACCCATCTCTGCCATGGCGGTACGGGCATCTACCTTATCGCCCATGATGGACATCACGGGTCCGGGCGGACCAATAAAGGTGATATGCACGTCGGCGCAGATCTCAGCAAAGCTGGTATTCTCGGAGAGAAAACCATAGCCCGGATGGATCGCGTCCGCGCCAGTGATCAGTGCAGCACTGATGATATTGGGAATGTTCAGGTAGCTCTTTCCGCTCGCCCCTGGGCCAATGCAGATATGTTCATCCGCCATACGTACCGGGAGAGAATCGCGATCAGCTTCTGAATGGGCAATCACGCTTGGTATACCCATTTCGTGGCAAGCGCGAATAATGCGCAAGGCGATTTCACCACGGTTAGCAATCAAAATTTTACGAAACATTGT
Organism: Ktedonobacterales bacterium; assembly: GCA_038209195.1. Classification (GTDB taxonomy): domain Bacteria; phylum Chloroflexota; class Ktedonobacteria; order Ktedonobacterales; family Ktedonobacteraceae; genus JBBQXY01. The sequence goes on from JBBQXY010000021.1 coordinate 16,699, forward strand.
CATACGTGCGGGTGTACTCCTGTGTGAGTACCCGCTCCGCACAGCTCCTCCCTGTAGGGATGCCCCTTTGCGGGTAACCGCCCTTCTTTATAAAGCGGTTAGGCTATTATATCACGCGGGACTAGTCTGCTGCTATACTTATTTGACAGGCACCTAGTAACGATATATAATTCTGATATGAGAAAATACACTATTGTCTTGGAGCCTGACACTGAAGAAGGTGGGTACACCGTTACAGTCCCTGCATTGCCAGGGTGTATTACGCAGGGCGACACTATCGAACAATGCATCGAACGGGCAAAAGAGGCTATAGCTGGTTACATCGAGAGCCTTATCTCCGACGGCGAGCCAGTGCCTGAAGAAACCGAACGCCCACAAATGATCACCATTGACGTCGCAGTATAAATAAGCTTCCCATCATGTTATCCTACCTAGAGATACCGCAAGCACAACATTTCTCCTCTAACCGCTAGTCTTTTCATGTCTTTCTCTATTAAAGCAGAGGCAATTTTCTCAGCGGTCTGGTAAATTTGGGCATAAATATGTACTGACGGGTGTTATCTATGGTAGAATAAGGGAAATACGAAGCAGATTGCTAAGTAGCGGAGTATCTTGACGTCGGGATGCCACCAGTACCGTACAGTAGTACACAATCATGCTTGCAACACAAAATAGAAATCTCGCGGGAGTAACCATGAAAAAAGGAATTCATCCAAATTATATTGAAGCCACAGTCAGTTGTGCTTGTGGCAACAGCTTTAAAACCATGAGTGTCAAGCCGGTTTTGAAGGTAGATGTCTGCTCTAACTGCCATCCATTCTTCACCGGGCAACAGCGTATCCTTGACTCTGCCGGTCGTGTGGAGCGGTTCCGCAAACGCTTCAATCTAAGAGACGAGTAAGAAGTCAATAGGGTATGATAGTCAGGGATAAAGGGTTTTGCGTAACAACAAACCCTTATCCCTTTTTTCTGTACTCACAGACATATTTCTCTATGTCTGTGTGCTCATGAAAGTGTGCATGGGGTGAGTGGCATGGCTAATGCAACCGAACGAACCATCCTTTTCCTCATCGCTGACACTGGGGCAGGGCATCGTAGCGCGGCCAATGCTATTCGCAATGCGATTACCCTCATCTCCCAGCAAGAGCAGGAAGAGTGGCATGCACGTCAGCAAAACGAGAACGGCACTGCGGCGGCTTCAGAACCCGCTCCCATCACTTATCGCATCGAAATTGTCGATGTATTTGAAGAGTACAGCCGTTTTCCTCTGCGTGAAGCTGTAAAACTCTATGGGCCAGCCATACGCTATAATCCAAAAGTGTACGGACGCTTTTTCCATTTTAGCAACGAAGAACGCAATGTACTCGCTGTCCAAACTATGGCAACGCCGCTGATCCATAGCGGGCTAATGCGGTTATTTACCAGTGTGCGCCCCGACATTATTGTCTCTATCCATCCCATGCTCAATCATGTCACTATTCACGCGCTGCGGGATTTGAGTATCCATATTCCTTTTCTTACTATTGTGACTGACCTGGTAAGCGTGCATTATTCTTGGTTTGCGCCAGGCGCGGATGGCTATATCGTACCGACGGAGCAGGCAAAACAGATTTATCTGGGACGAAGGTTGGATGAAAAACGGGTACACATGCTTGGCATGCCGATAGACCCGAAATTTACCCGACCCACGGAAAGCAAGCAAGAACTCCAGAAGAAATTGGGTCTGCAACCGGGTCTGCCAGTTGTTCTCTTGGTCGGTGGTGGCGATGGTGCAGGTGGATTGCAAGATGCTGTGCGAGCCATTTCCCGGGCGCGTTTATCTGTCCAGCTACTGATAGTGACTGGACGCAACAGGCGACTCTTCGCACACCTACAGCGTACTCGTTCGAGTTTACATGTGCCAACGAAGGTTTTTGGTTTTGTGCATAATATGCCAGAGTTGATGCGTGCCTCCGATGTAATTGTGACTAAAGCAGGCCCCGGCACGATCTGTGAGGCTTTGGCCTGCGAACTCCCCATTATCCTCAGTGGCTATGTTCCCGGACAGGAAGAGGGGAATGTCGATTTTGTGCTGAACAACAACGTGGGGTTACTGGCGCACGACCACATTGAACTGGTCGATGGCTTACGGAAATTAGTGAAACCGGGCTCAGCGACAATGCGCCGCCAGATAGAGAACGCTAAACGTCTCAGTCGGCCTTACGCCTCGTTCGATATCGCCCATTGTATTCTCAGTTATTTACCAGGTAGCAGTGAACCGAGCATATGGCGCAGCACCCCCCACCTGAAACGCCGCCGCTTGATGACCAACACCTTGCGTACATCGGGCACTCGCTTGCGCGCCTTTCAGCGTAGACTGCCGCGGATGAGGCGGATGACCTTTTTGGAAAGTCCCGTTGTTGGTCGCCTGACGCGACTGCGCACTCGTGGGCGTGGCCTACCAGGCCGTTTTAGACACTCAAGAGAGGGCAAGCAGGATCGTCCGTTAAACTGAAAATATGTGTTTCCAAGACGTCGAGAGGAGTTTCATCGTGGCAAAATTTTACTATGGCGGTCAAGCAGTGATGGAAGGTGTGATGATGCGTGGTCGCACCTCGGCTGCTGTGGCGATTCGACGTCCAGATGCGAGCATTTACCTCCACGAAGAGGCCTTGAATCCACACCTGTACCACAATCGGCTCTTTCGTCTGCCGTTCTTGCGTGGATTATTATTGCTCTGGGAGATGTTGGTGCTTGGAACGCGTTTGATGACCTTTTCCGCCAATATCGCTTCTGGCGCAGTCAATCCTGCTACTCCCTCGCCTAAGGCACCAAATGCCAGTTCTTCACCCGACGAAGCGAACGCAATTGCTGCCGACGATGAAGCAGAAGCACCTCCACAGATTGGTGGAGCGGTGCTGGTCTTCACCGTGTTATTTTCGCTGGGATTCGCGGTCGTAGTCTTTTTCCTGGGGCCGCTCTTTATCGCCAGTTTACTGCATAACCAGATCGGCACGGGGTGGCTTAACCTGCTCATAGAGGGCGCGGTGCGACTGCTCTTACTGCTGGGCTACCTTTACTTGATCGGGCGTTTGCCTGATATTCAACGCGTCTTTGGCTATCACGGAGCAGAACATAAGGCCATCAATGCCATGGAACAGGGTGATCCCTTGGATGTGGCGCATGTGCGCCGGGCGTCACGAGTACATACTCGCTGTGGCACTGGTTTTTTGCTGCTGGTGATGGTGGTTTCAATCTTCGTCTTTGCCCTTGTTGGTTCACCGCCGCTTTTGATCAAAGTGCTCTCGCGTATCATACTCGTGCCGGTAGTGGCGGGTATCTCCTATGAACTTATGCGTTTAGGGGCGGCGAACTATCGTTTTCGTATAGTCAGATGGTTACTGGCACCGGGATTGGCATTGCAGGGTTTGACGACACGTGAGCCTGATGATAGTATGATAGAGTGTGCAATTGCCGCATTAAAACGTGTAATACAGAGAGATGGGCTGGCTGATACAGGTGGTGAGGTGGTTGAAACTCCGTTGCCTCCACTGGTAGTATCGAGTAAAGCCTGAACTTGAATATAAAGAAGGACTATCTTAGTATGTCGTCTGACCCAACCATTAAACCCCCTTCGCCTGATACAGAGGAGACGCTAGCGCAGGCAGAACAGGAGGTGCATTCCCGTGTGCAGTTTTCTGGGCCACGCTGGTTTTTCACTGGATTAGTGAGATTATCATATCGTTTGTGGACTCGTATAGCGGTACGTCTCTTCCCCGAAAATTCAAAGTCAGAACAACTGGCGCATTCTTTAGGGATACCTTTACCAGATAAACTCAATATGAGTTGGGTCACCAATCATCTTGCCGTTGGCGGGCGTGTCCATCCGCAGGATATTGCGGCCCTGGCGCGTTTAGGCGTGACCGCCGTGATCGATACTCGTTCCGAATATTGTGATGATGGCAAGGCTATGGCGGAAGAACAGATAGAGCTGTTACATCTGCCGACGCCAGATACCTATCCTCTTTCAGTCGATCAATTGCGCCAGGGCGCTATTTGGGCGCAGGAACGCATCAAAAAGGGAGGCCGCGTGCTGATCCACTGCGAGCATGGCGTTGGGCGCAGTGTCCTCTTGACCAGTGCTGTACTGGTATATGACGGTATGCCAGCGAACGATGCTTTGGCACTGGTACAGGAGAAACGCTGGCAAGCATCTCCCAATCACCGGCAAATCGTACGCCTAAGAGAGTTTGAAGCTGCTTGTACTGCCAGTGTGGCCTCGCGTAACTCTGTGTAAGGCATAGCGTTCGATGGCTTGCGCAACGCCATCTTCCTTGTTGCTAGCCGTCACTGCGTTCGCGGCAACTTTAACCTGTTCGGGTGCTTGTCCCATGGCGACGCCCCAACCAACTGCTTGCAGCATGGCGATATCATTATTGTTATCGCCGAGTGCCATCACCTCCCGCATAGCAATACCCAGGGATTGTGCCAATGCCGCCACTCCGCTCGCTTTCGAGCAACCCTGATCCATCACCACCAGTTCAGCACTGCCATAGCTGCCGCGCTTAATCGTTGTCCACGAGCAAGGCAGTGCGGCAACTTCAGGAATAAGCCCCGCGATGAGTTCTTCCGAGGTAAAGGTTACCACCCTGCGCGGGTCAGGATGTCCGGCGCAGAGATTGGCGTAGGGCAAACGGCGCATCCTGTCAGGATAGGCGGCGAAGTAGGCGTCGAGCCAGAGGTTATCGAGTTCAGGCGGGCCTGTCCAGACCTCTTCAGCTAAGCCATCATTTGGGTGTACCACAGGTTGAACCTTGTGACGTACCAACAAGTCTACCGCCTCTTGGGCAATCTCCGCCTGCAATGGGCGACTATAGAGAACGCTTGCCTGAGGATGTTGGACAATCAATGCGCCATCATACAGAATGATTGGGCCTATCAGCCCTAACGCGTGAGCAATCTGCGCCGTGTTAAGATATCTACGAGCCGTTGCTAGCGTTACCACAATCCCCGCCTCTTGAGCGGCCTGCACTGTTGCCAATGTATACGGCGTAATCTCCCCTTCTGGATTGAGCAAGGTCCCATCTATATCAATGACCAATAGTTTAAAGCTTTGTGTTTTGTTTTCTACCATGTTATTTTTCTATCTACTATAGTTGTGCTGGGCGCAATTCCTCGCGCTCCTACATTCTAAATAGTGCTTTGTTTCTTTTCACTTGACTTGCCGCCTTCGGCGGCAGCGAGGTGGGGAGAACTAGGGCACAGCCCTAATTACCTGTCTCCCGGACAGGGTGCAGTCAAGGGGCCGCGCCCCTTGCATCCCTGCTTTTCATTTGAAGATCAATACAGTACCAGTAATGCGTTTCCTAGTAATGAAGATGCGACGAGCAGAATAGCTCGTCGCATTGTCCTCGGAGTGAGGTTGTCTCCATTATATGCTTTGTAGCTAACGAGTGCAAGTAGCGTTCCCGATATAGATAGCTTTTCGCGGGAAAGCTTTCACTTTCGCGAAATTTGCTAGACAATCTTCCTCTGCTTCTGCTACAATCGGTGCATGACAATGCAAGAAGAACGCCCAAGAAATGCGCGCACCAAACGCCAACTCCACCGTGAGGCAGGAGATGTGATCCTGCCAGGTGTGCCCAGCAACGATCATGTTCATGGCTATCCTATTTTACCGGATGTGCAGCCAGTCGTGACGGTGCGCGATAGCCTCTATGATTTGATCCCGCTTGGCCCTCGTGAAGAGAAGCTCATCAGTACTGCTGCTTTTTTGCGTCTCCAAAAGGTGCGGCAGCTTGGTTTTGTGTATCGTATCTGGCCTGGCGCTACCCACACGCGCTATGAACATAGCCTTGGCTGTTACCATCTTGCAGTGAGAGCTTTGCGTGCCTTATGGGAACGCGGCGCGGAGGGTGGACTGGCAGGCGTCTCCATCAGTAGCGTTCAGGTCCTCGTTGTGGCGGCTCTCTTGCATGATATTGGACACTATCCGTTTTCCCACACCATCGAGGAACTGGGCCATCCCATCATTCACCATGAGAAAGTAGGGCGTTCGCTCATCGAAAATGGCGAGATTGCCACCATCATTGAACAGGAATATCATCTCTCGCCCGAACGGGTAGCGGATATGATCGATCCGCCCAAAACGAAAGCATTACCTCCCGATGATGAGCTCTTGTGCCATTTACTGAGCGGTGCGCTGGACGTTGATAAACTCGATTACCTGCCGCGTGACGCTCGTGCCTGTAATGTTCCATATGGTGGCGTCGATGTCGCCCGTTTGCTGGGAGCTTTGCGTATCCATCCCAATGTGCAGGGTCAACCCCGCATTGTCGTCACCCATAAAGGTATCAGCCCACTGCACTCGCTGCTCCATGCACGCCAGGAGATGTTCGACAATATCTACTGGCACCATACCAGCCGCGCAATGCAAGTAATGTTGATGCGTGCCGTGCAAGAGGCACTCCTCGCCGGAGCCTTGCAGACGACAGCACTGGTAGGACTGGATGACACCTCATTATTACTGCTCTTGGCAGATGAGCGTATGCCAGAAAGTTCACGTACTCTGGCAATAAACCTAGAGATGCGCCAATCCTTCAAAGGGGTGGTGGAAATAAGTCGTATGGCGGGGCGTCTTTTCAACCGTCTCGAAGCCCTGTTCTGGAACGCCAATCGGCGGCGTCACGTTGAACAACTTCTCTGTGCTGAACTGGCACGCGTGTTAGCCGTAGAGATCGCCGACTACGAGGTGCTATTTGATATACCACGGCCAGAGAAATGGGAAATGGATGTCTGGGTCAGCTTTGGTTCACATCCGCCTGTAGGTATGGCTGAATTGATGACATGGGTGCAGGCGACGGGATTGCAGCCCGATGACCTTGCTCGCTATGAACAACATCAACGCCGCATTCGCGTCGTCGTGGCTGAACGCTTACGCCCACTTTTGCAAAGCAGGATCGAAGATCTGCTCCTGCCCATGCTAGAAACGCTACTGGAAACAGAATAACCCAAATATGGCTCCTGCTCCTATTTGCGTCGTTTGGCCTTGCGCTGATACATCAACCGAATAGCTTTTTCGTGGACGCGTCGGGCCGGTGCGTAGCCTGGGTCGAGCTGTAGTGCGTGTTCCGCCGCTTGTGCAGCCTCGCGATAGCGTTCTAGCCGCTGTAAATTGTCTGCTTTGATGGCCCACTGCCGTGCGTCATCCGGAACCAGTGCCAGCATATGATCGATGGCATCGTTTGCCTCCTCAAAACGCCCTAATGCGCGCAGTGTACGCATATGGCTATCCCAGGCATAAGGACTATCGGGCGTGAGCAAGATCAATTGACTGGTCAAAGGAGGGAGTTCAGCATATTCTTCCAGGACACGCAGTGCCTGGATCAGCAGAGAGAGCGAAACGATATCATTGGGGGCCACCTGTAAGGCATGCTGCATGGTCTGTACAAGCTCGTGAACGCGACCAAAACGACGTAAAATCTCACCCTTCATTTGCAGAGAAAGAAGAAGGTCAGGATCGCAGTGCAGACTCTGGTTCAGGGCCGACAACGCGTCCAGACTATTGTTGAGGTTGAAAAGGGCTATCCCTCTATTGGCCCAGGCACGGGCGTCGTGTGGGTTAAGCTTGATAGCTCGGTCAGCACTGCGCAGCCCTTCTGGTAAGCGGTTTTGTATAATCTGTAAGCCGCTGCGATTGACCCATGCCAGTGGCAGGTTAGTATTGAGCAGGAGAGCTTGATCATTGGCAATGGTTGCCTCGGAGATGCGTTCTAATTTCTGTAGTGCGCGAGCTTTATAAGCCAGTGCCATCGCCGAGGCAGGATTGTACGTCAAAGCCTGCTCCGCGGCCTCTAACATCGCAGGATAGTTTCCCAGCCTATCTTGGGCCAGAGCCAGTTCAAGCCATGTTTGCTCATCCGCGGGTTCACTATTATTTCGCATCATCTCAGGCGGTGGCACGTTCTCTTCGTGCTCTGTCCCACTCTGTTCCTCATCCAAATTACAATGATCCTCCTACCTCTATTTCGCACCTATTATCTCATTATTGCTGTAGATGAGCAAGCCCCCGACTGAAAGAATAAAAGTGACTCTTTCCTAAAGCCTTACAAACTCTTTACATATTCCTGTCAAATTCCTCAAGAACATAGAGTACAGTATGAACAGAAGAAAAAAAAGAGTTTACCCTAAATAAACTTGTAAAAAAAGATATATTAGCACTAGAACCATGGAGGTTTGTTCATATGCAACATCCATATGATGACGAACAATCTATCCCTTACCAGCCTGAGCAAGGCCCAGTCGCGACCCATGACCAGAATGCACCAAATGACCAGACTATACCGAACATTCCGGTTTCACCGTCGCATAATTACGCTACTGCGTATCCCAACTATTCACAGCAGCCGCCTCAAGATGATGCTGACGATTATTCCAGCTATGCGCAGCAACCACCCTTAGCTCAGACTGGTGGCTATCCCAACTATGCGCAGCAAGCTCCGCGCCGCTCTGCGGGCGGAGTACGTGCAGGAGCAATATTCTTGCTGGCCTTGCTACTCGCCGTTGTCTTTGGCGTCGGATTGTTTTCTGGCTGGCAATATGGGAGAAGTGGCTCGGTAGCTACTGCTCCAACAACAGGTCAATTGCAGTCGGGCACATCTCCCGCCGCAACCATTCCGCCGTACACTCCTAGCAATATTGAGCAGGTACGTGAAGCTGTCATTGCCAAGGTAAGCCCTAGCGTTGTACAGATCAATGTTACCCTGGCAAATGGTTCAGCAATTGGTTCCGGTGTCATTATTGATAAACGGGGCTACATTGTCACCAATAACCATGTCGTCGCTGGAGCGCAAACCGTCGATGTCGTCTTGTTTGATGGCACGAAAATTTCGGCACAGGTGGTTGGTACTGATTCTGCCGACGATCTGGCGGTATTGAAAATCAATCCCCCTACATCTAACCTGACTGTGGCAACTCTGGGGGACTCCTCGAAGCTAAAGGTAGGACAGGACGTGCTGGCTATTGGTAACCCCTTAGGTATTACGCAGACCGTCACCAATGGCATTGTCAGCGCGTTGAATCGCAGCGTTTCCGAAGGTAACGGCGTAACTATTCCTACTGCTATCCAGACTGACGCACCCATCAACCCCGGTAACAGCGGTGGCGCATTGGTTGATATGCAGGGAAATCTGATAGGTATTCCAACTCTGGCTGCTATCGATCCTGAGTTTAATACTCCCGCCAGCGGTGTTGGTTTCGCCATTCCGTCGAACCGCGTGAACCTCATCGTCCCCCAGATCATCGCCACTGGACATGTCACACATACCGGTCGCGCTGCCATAGGCGTCCGCGTAACCTCGGTTGTTCCTACGCTTGCCGCCCAGAACAATCTAGCGGTTGACCACGGCGTACTGATTGTTAGTGTTACGCCCAATGGTCCCGCCGCCAATGCGCACTTGCAATCGAATGATGTCATCGTGCAAATTGGCAACGAACAGGTGACAGATGTATCATCTCTGGGCGATATCCTGGCCAGTAAGAATCCTGGCGATACTGTCGCGGTACACATCTATCGTGGCAATCAGCAAATGACCTTGAACGTCACCTTAGGCGAACTACAGGCTGGTTAACAACAATAAAGAGTAGAGTGAATGAGCCAGGGTACTCAATTAGTACCCTGGCTCATTCACTCTACTATTACGCCTGAACCTTGTCCGCCGTGTGGCTTTGAACGGCTGTGGTTTTGCCTGGCACCCCGTGGCTTTTAGGGCGGCTGGCTAGCACTACGCCGATGAAGAAAAACGTCCAGCCGAGGGCCATAATGAGCCAGAAAATATTTTTAACGCCCAGACGAGCCGTGGTTCCCGCCAAAGCATTGATGATATCTCCCGCGAGGATGAGCACATTCGCCCAGAGCAGGCTACTGGTGCCTTGGCGCACTAACAACTTCCAACCAGAATAGATAGCTACCCCTACTACCGCAACAACGCCCAGCGAATTGAGCACGATAATGGTGATCAACCACGCTCCCAATGCGGGTTGTAAGATGCCTGTACCAGGAGTACCCGCGATCTGGCTGAGCTGTTGCCTATCAAGCGGAGCACTGGAGATCAGCACTACTGCTACCACGCTCAACACACTGAGCACGATCAGGCAGATGTGTGTGATGCGCCCTTTAGTGATAAGGGCGATGCTGCCCAATCCCAGCCACGACGGCATCAGTGCCGCGCCCAGAATATAGTACAGGCGGAAGCAGATGACACCAACTGCACTGGTTGGCTGAACGACAATCATGCATACATAGGAGAGCGTGGCTATAAAAGCCATGCTCAGTGCAATCGCCCAGTAGAGTTGGTATGTTTTGTGCCGCTTTACATACTGGCGTAGCACTACCCCTGCGAAAAGTCCCGTCACCAGTACATTGACGCTGGGGTAGAGCAATAAAATACTATTGTTCATAATCTAATCCTGCTTGCTATTGCTTTGTCAAACTACACTTGACGGTTTGCTACGTGGCCCCGCCACCCCGGACAGGCACAAGGCCCAATACATTTCACTTAAGGATACAGCAAGCAACCGTAGGGCGCGATTTATCGCCGCCATCGCCGATGTATCGGCAAACGGGACGGGCCGATAAAGCGGCCCCTACAGACCATTCATACGCATTGGATTTGGCCTTACGTGAGTTGTATTGGGCACAAGGCCCCAGCCTCAATCCGACGTCCACCCACTGTCCCTACATCTTGTGCGGCCCCCTCCATCGATGTTTGAGCAGAGAGATTCTTCCCCTTCGCTTCGCTCGAGGGCTTCGACTCAGGGCTTCGGCTACTCGACGCTCAGAATGACAAGGCTACCAGGGAGATTCTTCGCTCGACGCTCAGAATGACAAGCCCCATGTTGTGTGGCTCCCTCAATGGATGGTTGAGCAGAGAGATTCTTCGCTCGACGCTCAGAATGACAAGCTCGACGCTTAGAATGACAGGGCTGAACCTTTCTGGTTACGCATTAGTATAATAGGACTTTGTGGGTCAATACGTCAATCTTGTTGTGTCATAGTCTCCAATCAGAAGATATAGACAGTGAGTATGTCGCAGACATACAATGCCAGTATGATGTAAACATAGTGTTTTGTTTCACTTCATTTGACTTGCCGCCTGTGGCGGCAGGGAAAGGGGGAGAACCAGGGCGCAGCCCTAGAACCCAGTCAAAGGGCGCAGCCCCTTGCATCCCTGCTTATTACATGAAGGTGGTCGGAGCACTACACCTTATGTTTCTGCGTTATGCAGAAACATCCTTGTATTACTCAACGTAAAAAGGTAAGGCAGAAAATATCCATGAAAATTTTAGTTTTGAATGGTGGTTCAAGCAGCCAGAAGAGCCGTCTGTATGAATTGGGCACTACGCCCCCAGAAGAGACGCCGCCGACTCCGCTGTGGGCAGCCGATGCCGATTGGGCTGTGCATAGCGGTATTACAGAACTCAAGGTGAGTACCGCGAGTGGTCAGACAGAGGTGGAGAAACTAGAGACAGGCTCGCGTGAAGAGGTGATAGCGCACTTGCTGAATACGCTGTCGAGCGGCAAGACGCAGGTGATAGAGCATCCCGCGGAGATTGCGATGGTTGGACATCGCGTCGTTCATGGTGGGCAAGAGTATGAAGAAAGCGTGATTGTTACGCCTGAGGTCAAAGAGGCTATTCAGCGCATCGCTTCGTTTGCCCCCTTACATAACCCTATCAATCTGGCAGGCATCGAGGTTGCCGAGCGCGTTTTGCCCGGTGTGCCACAGGTAGCCGTATTCGACACCGCCTTTCATAGTCACCTGCCTCTAGCTGCAGCAGTCTACCCCGGTCCTTACGAGTGGCTTGAGCAGGGCATTCGTCGCTATGGCTTCCACGGTATCAGCCATCAATACTGCTCTCAACGGGCCGCACACATCCTTGACCGTGACTTATCAACGCTACGCATGATTACCTGTCACTTGGGCAATGGTTGCTCCCTTGCCGCTATTCGCAACGATCAGAGTATCGATACCACTATGGGCTTTACTCCCCTTGAAGGTTTGATGATGGGCAGTCGTTCCGGTTCCATTGACCCTGGCATCCTCATGTTCTTGCTGCGAGAGAAAGGGTATTCCGCTGATCAGTTCGATACCATGCTCAACAAAGAAGCGGGGCTGAAAGGTATCTCTGGCCTATCCAGCGATATGCGCTCGATTTTGACGGCTTGTGAAGAGGGTCATGAGCGAGCAAAGCTGGCTTTTGCTATCTACATTCACCGCTTGCGCTCCTGTATTGGCTCGATGTTGGCGACGCTTGGTGGCCTGGATGCCCTGGTCTTTGCTGGAGGGGTTGGAGAGCACGCGGCCAGTGTACGTGCCGCGGCGTGTGAAGCCTTCGCGTTCCTCGGCCTCAAGCTTGACGCGGAGAAAAACGCCCAATCGCCCGTCGATCAGGATATCTCGGCAGCCGATTCATCTGTTCGCGTTCTGCTCGTTCAGACACAAGAAGATTGGGCAATTGCCAAAGAGTGCTGGCGCTTAGCACATCCTTAGCGGGGACTCATCATTCCCTGCGCTGTTTTGGCCTCCAACGTCTGCTCAACAGAAAGCCGATGATGCCCAGAGCTAGCAGGGTAAATCCGATCTCTTGCCGACCCCATGACGTATTTATGTCGGGGAGCGTAAGGGAAGATGGCTGGTGCCCCTGCCCTTGACTGAGGTGGGGCACAATCGCCGGTGTTTTTGTCTGCCCAACTGTTGGGCTGGTCGCTTGCTGATGGGGTACTGCCCCCTTAACCGTCGGTATCGGCGTGCTATTTGCGTTGCCACTCGTAGGTGTATAAGGTGCAGACACGGGATTGGCCGAAGATGTTGAAGTTGCTCCACCACTCAGATGCGAGATGGATAGGACCGTGGAGAGTAGAAAAAACAGCCCAATCACGGCAGCAATGGTGCTGACGATACGCGTTGCACGCTGGAGAGTGGAGAACCGAGAGCGCTGTCGTTCCGCCTGGTCGCTCTTGAGTGGTGGTTCCCCTTCTGGGCGATCTTGTAGATAGGTGACTGCCGTCGGTAACACAAATGAGCGCGGCAATGCTGGCTGCGGCAGAGCTTGTAAGAAAGCTACTGTCTGACGCAAGCCTAGTAGGGCATTTTGACACTGCTGACAGCTTTGCAAATGAGCTTCACAGACGGCCTGCTCTTCAGCAGACAGTTGTTTATCCAACAACGCGGAGAGTTGTTCTGCTGCCAGATGCCTATCATGATGTTTTGCCACGCCTATACTCCCAGGAATAATTAATCTTTATTAGTAGGTAGACGATAATTGCGCGGTAAAAGTTCCTTGTATTGGGACAGGTAGTTGCGGAGTCGTGCTCGTCCCCGTGCGATCCGCGAGCGCACCGTGCCCAGCGTTGCCTGTGTTGTTTCCGCGATCTCCTCGTAACTGAGCCCCTGGATATCACATAAAACGACGGCAACACGTTGGTCAAGGGGAATTTCTTGCAAACCGCGCTGAATCAATGCCTGTAATTCCTGGTTGAGCAAATACTCTTCAGGATTTTTTTCTGTTCCCATCTCCACTAATGCGCCAAGATCATGCGTGGGATGCGGTTCGTCCTCGTCAATCAGCGCGTCCAGCGACTCGGCAGGATGGCGTTGCGTGCGCCGCCAGTGGTCGCATGCCAGATTGGAAGCAATGCGCAGAAGCCACGCGCGGAATGAGGCTCCTCCTCGGAAGCTTGGCATACTGCGATAGGCCGCGATAAAGGCATCCTGTGTCACGTCAGCCGCCACGTCAGCATTGCCAACCATGCGGAAAACGACGCCATAGGTTGTTTGCTGATAGCGTTCAATGAGTTGATTGAACGCGTTGACATCTCCGCGCTGACTGCGGACAATGAGTTGTTCTTCATCGTCACGCAAGACATTTGCCATTAGCTGCCTCACTTCTGGTAGTATTTGCGCCAGTGTAGCATATTTTTCTCTTCTCGACCACCTCCCTGTAAGCTAGTTACGTTGACTTTAGAGAAGCCGCGAGATTATAATTACTTTACACAACACACACGATTTGTTGTAAAGAAAGTTGTCTGCTTCAGTATGGAAACGACGCTCCCCAAACTCGACCGAAGAGCAATGGTAGTGACTCATCCATGCTTCGTGAAGCCTGCACCCCTTGGGAGGGAGCATCTCTATGCCTACTACCACAGACGGCCTTGAAGACATCGTAGCCACACATTCACGAATTTGTGACCTCGATGGCATACTGGGCAAACTTACGTACTTTGGCGTTGATATCCACGATCTGGCTAACTTTTCTTCTTTTGAAGAGACAGCCTATCTGCTCTGGCATGGCATCTTGCCTACAAGGGCGCAACTCGAAGCATTACAGAGCCAACTGCAAGCCAACCGTGCTCTCCCAGGGCGCGTTCTCGAGATCATGCACCTGCTACCAACCACTACCACGCCGATGGATGTATTGCGCACAATCGTTTCTGTCTTTTCCGCTTTCGATCCCGAACCCACCGACAAATCAGCCGCCGCCAACTTGCGGCGTGCGATCCATTTGACCTCGGTCATGGGCACTATTGTGGCGAGTTGGGAGCATATCCGCAATGGGCGTGAACCAGTTGCCCCACTTACCGACCACAATTATGCCACGAATTTCTTGTACATGTTGAAGGGTGAAATGCCCGATGAATATACCGCCCACGTCCTGGATACCGCGCTCATCTTACATGCCGACCACGAGTTGAACGCTTCCACCTTTGCCGCTCGTGTGACTGCCGGCACCTTGGCTGATGTCTATGCCGCGATTACCTCCGCTATTGGTACACTTTCTGGCCCACTGCACGGCGGTGCCAACGAACAGGTTATCCGCTTACTCATGCGCGTTGGGAGCGTTGATAATGCCGAGTCATATATTAGCGCGGCTCTCGAGCGGAAAGAGCGCGTTATGGGCTTTGGGCATCGTGTCTATCGGACGGAGGATCCGCGTGCCACCCACTTGCGCGCAATGTCGGAAGAATTGGGCAAGCGCACGGGCGATAGCCGTTGGTATCACATGTCACGCATCATTGAGGAATATATGAAAGAACACAAGGGGCTTTATAGCAACGTCGATTTCTACTCTGCCTCTGTCTACTTCATGATGGGCATTCCGATTGATATGGACACGCCTATCTTTGCTTGTAGCCGTGTCTCGGGCTGGACTGCCCATGTTCTTGAACAATACTCCAATAACCGCCTGATTCGCCCCCGCGCCGAATATGAGGGTCCCAAAGTCACCACCTACGTACCGATAGATCAACGAGCGTAATCCCAAGTATGCACAAGCATGGGCAAGGCGACGTGTCGCCTTGCCCATGCTTGTGCATACTTACATCACAACAGTTTGCGAATATCCTGCTGTATCTCGGTGTAGCTCTGGTAGCGAGCCATGTTATCTTCCATTAAGGCGCGACTAAGGATGGTTTCCAGTGCTGTGGAAACGGTAGGATTCAGCAGGCGCACAGGGGGGAATGCTGGATAGTGCGGTGGCGCGTGGTTTGTCAACGCGAAATGCATACTGGCTGCCAATGAATAAATGCAGGTACGTTGATCGTAAGGCTTATCCTGCACAGGGAGATAGGGCGAGATGATCAACTTACGCGTCGTGTGATGTTTACTGCTCCCATTTCTGGCCTCAGTTGCGGGCGGCGGCGGAATCTGGAAACCTGTCATCATCGCCCTTCCTCGTGTCCGCTCGATAATAATATTGTTGGGGGAGAGATCATAGTGGCGTAGCGGCGGCTTCTGTCGTTCTAAGACCATCAGGGTATTGAGGAGCGTGTTCATATAGTTGAGCACCTCACTCTCAGCCAGTGGTCGCAGCAATTTCTGCAATCGTTCTGCCAAACTCTCTCCATCGGCGTAGCTCAACACCACATAGTAATATTTTCCCTCGACAAAACGATCTAGGACGCGTGGGATAAGTGGGTGCTGGAGGTGAGCGATAGGCTCCGTGGCATGTTCATAGTGGACCAATTCTTTGGCGCGGCGAGCTAGAGGCAAATCTGTACACTCCCAGCGTTTGAGCACCACGCGCTGCTCGTTGGCCTGCGTGTCGGTGGCGACGGCAACCGTTACCTGTGTTTCCGCGCTAGCTTTGATAACTTGCCGAATAACATAGCGTCCCTGCCGTATGCTTACGCTCGAAAGTGGGCTGTGTGACATAAGGCTGGGCGGGATGGTGAGTCGGCCACAGTGCGTGCAACAGCGCTGTCCGAAGCGTACCGGGGTGTCGCAATAGAGGCAGTGCCGATCATCGCGTTCGGCCCCACAGAAGCTACAGCGTTGCGCACCTAGCCGATTCTGATTACCACAGAAATAGCACACGTAGCGTTGCTGGGCCAATTTGACCGCCTCGTCATACTGGGCCGCAAACTCTTGGATATTTGGGTAACGGGAACGATAATCTTTGCCCATCCCACGCAGGATGACTGCGGCTATCTCTACTGGAATGCGTTTATTCCACTGTTGAGGTGAAGGCGGCGTCTCGCGATAATGCGCGTTCCACATCTCCTCGATACGCCGATAAGCGAACGGTGTGCGACCCGCGAGCAATTCATAGCAACACACCGCCAGCGCGTATTGATCGGAATCGCGGCGTGGGTTGCCCTGCCATTGTTCGGGCGGCATATATGCTGCTGTGCCAGTCGCCTCACCGAGCGAGGCGTGGGTCTGCATTCCCAGGTAGAACGTCGTGCCAAAATCCGAAAGCAGCAGTTGACCACTGCGCCCAATCAGCAAGTTGCCTGGTTTCACATCCTGGTGGATAAGGCCTTTATTGTGGACAAAACCCAGCGCATCGGCAGCCTGGTTGAGGTATGGCACAAGCTCTTCTGCCTGGGCTAGGCGGCGGCTGCCATCGGACTCGCGAAAAATATCATAGATCGTTTTGGGGGCATACTCCATGACCAGATACGGTCGGTCGTCGTCCAACTGCCCAAAGTTATACACTGGCAGGATATTTGGATGTTGCAAATCGGCAATGCGCCGCGCCTCATCAAAGAAACTGCTCAGCGCCTTCTCATTGAACTGATCAATGCGCAGCACTTTGAGGGCCAGGATACGACTGAGCGGTGCCGGTTCGCGCACCTTATACACATGACCATAGCTGCCCGCCCCGATGAACGAGATAATTTCATAGCCGCCGATATGCGCCCCCTGCACCAAAAAATCACAACGGGTACAGCTTATGGCGGTATCGGGGTTATCATGTCCCCCACCGGGACGCGTATTCAAACAACGGGCCAACGCCTCTACCTCTTTTACTCCCGCACAGGATGGATTTGGGGTGAGATGATACTAGCTCTTCATCTCCCACCTATATTTACGCTTGAATGCGCTGGGAGTTGCGTATTATAGGAGGTGGTAGCACGATGGTATAGAGGTATCATTTGAGGTACTGCGAGTGCTTTTCAACAGGCTTGTTAGCCATCCTAGCTAACAAGTTGCTCTGTGAATAATGGTTCCTCTATAGCAGTAATTACTTCAGTATCGTAATTTTTCCTCGCCCGTTTAGGGGCTTGGCTGGGTTTCTTTTTATCTGACGGATGCGAACTACTGGCCCCTTGTATGTCAAAAAGTTCAATTTGATTACACTGTTGATGAGCTATATAACTTTTAATCTTTTTTAACGAAATTTTAGCTAAATTCTCAATACTCATGATATCTGTAAGTGATGTAAACTCCATCAGCTTTCGTTTATCGGCGAGCTTCATGCCTTCTCTAGGGCTTAGCTGTACCTCTTGAACGAGCCTATCTTGAGAAAGAGCAAGCTGGCTAAATTGCTTCCAAATTTTCTCTGCCATGTTATTTTCACGTTGATCGTCGTACTGGTACTCCTTATCTCCTTCGGCTATATAAACATACACATCAATATCTAGTTGGCTGAGATATTTAGCCATAAGTGGGCCTACTTCATCCCATGACAATTTTCCGTTTTGTGCTCCTAATTTAGGAAATGCAATGCTTTGAATGCCTACTTTTTTATAATGGGCTACAAAATACTTCAATCCCTTATCTAAGTACTCCAATTTTGAAGGTGGTCTCCAAAAATTTTTTGTTGGGAAGTTAAGTATCCATGGAGAAGTTTGTTTATATAATGTAGGTCTACCAATGCGGAGTTTGCCTGTTTTACATTCTTGTTGGTAAACTGGAAACATTTCCGGGAATCTCTGCTTAAAAGCCAGAGCAAGCCCTTTCCCCATGTATCCTTCGCAGTTTACTGTATTAACAATAACGTGGGCTGTTGAGTCGAAGATACTGCCTCTTTGATACTTTATGTGTGCCATCGGAAGCTTTACCCTCCAAATAATCAGATAGTTTGTCAGATGACAAAAATTATTTCACTAACTACAATTGTATCATTCAGTTGAGATAAACACAATATCATAAAATTATTCTCTGATATTTGATATAAGAAATAAGCTCTACTATATGAGCCTGAAAAGACCGTTGAGACGCCTACTTCTATGAGAATGGAGCCGTTTTTGCCTCTTTTTCACACGACTTTCAGTATAAAGGATGCGTTTTGCAACAAAAGAGAAGCACCTTTGACGTTCCTTTGACGGCTTTGGTTCTTTGAATAGGGCATTTCGAGGCCATTTTGACTATTTCTAACCCTTATATGGATGTGCTTATTCTTATATCAAAATATCAGCCACGGAATACGCAACCTTGAGTTATCGAGCATATTATAGTAAAATGGCATATCAAACATTTATGAAGAGGTACAACAATGCTGAACGAAACCTATTTGAATGGATCCATGTATCACATGACCCACTTCGATAATCTACGAAATATTCTCAAGTCTGGCGCGTTACTTTCACAACAAGAATTAAATGACCAGAGATTAGGAGCACGCTCAATTGCTAATTATGAAGTACAAAACTTGAGAAAACGTATCTATATCTGGGAACCTTCAGAGAATAGGTATAGAACTTTACATAGCTATGTTCCCTTCTACTTTACTTCTCATACACCAATGCTCCGAAACCAACGTACTAATGGTATTCAAAATGAATTAGTCATTTTTGAGATTAACCGGGCTTACATAGGATCTCCAGGTGTTCTTTTCACTGATGGAAATGCAAGTAATCAACAGCTTTCAAGATCTGCTGGAGAAACAGTTAAGATTATTCCGGCAACTGCTTCCAGTAACACTTGCCATCGTGTATATTTTCCTAATGGTCAACCTCTCGGGACAAATACAAATCGTTCCGATTTCTACGCTGATACGGCTTTGCTCGATCATGTTAATTGGAATGTTATTAACGAACGCATTTTCGTTGAAGACTTTGAAGAGTATAAACGATTAAAGCATGCAGAAGTACTTGTCCCTGACCGCTTTCCATTAGATGAGATGCTGACTATTTGCGTTAGTACAGAAATTATGGTAGCTAGAGTGATGAAAGTCTTCGCAGAGCTTGGCCTAACTGAACACTCTTTTGATCTTCCTGTCGTGCATAAGCCATATCTATTCGTTTAGGCACTGATTAAGGAAAATGCTTGAAAAGCTATTCTGAACAACAAAAAGAGGTCGCCAACTTGGCGACCTCTTTTTGTTGTTCAGAATAGCTTGAATTTAGCCCACACTCCCCGACATCTCCAACTGGATCAGGCGGTTCAATTCGACCGCGTACTCCATGGGGAGTTCCTTGGTGATTGGTTCGATGAAACCATTGACGATCAAGGAGTAAGCCTCGGACTCGTCAAGGCCACGACTCATCAGGTAGAAGAGTTGATCATCGCCGACCTTGGAGACAGTAGCCTCGTGACCGATCTCAGTCTGGTTCTCTTCGACACGAATGGTCGGATAGGTATCGGTACGAGCATTCTCGTCGAGCAGCAGAGCATCACAACGTACATTAGACTTGGTGTGATGGGCACCCGAATTGACGCGTACCAGTCCGCGATAGGAGGCGCGACCAGTCCCCTTCGAAACCGATTTCGAGAGAATCTGCGAGGTAGTGTGTGGTGCGAGGTGCGTAACTTTGGCACCGGCATCCTGGTGCATTCCATTGCTGGCGAACGCAACCGAGAGAATATCACCACGCGCACCCTCTTCCATCAAGAGCACTGCTGGATACTTCATCGTGACTTTGGAGCCGAGGTTGCCATCAACCCATTCCATCGTCGCATTGCGATAAGCGGCGGCACGTTTCGTCACAAGATTGTAGACGTTCTTCGACCAGTTCTGAATGGTCGTGTAACGAACACGCGCACCCTCTAATACTTTTATCTCTACCACTGCACTATGCAGGCTATCGCTGGTATAAGTTGGTGCTGTACATCCCTCAACATAGTGGACATAAGAACCAGGAGCGGCAATAATCAAAGTGCGCTCGAACTGGCCCATGTTCTGGGCATTAATGCGGAAGTAGGCTTGCAATGGAACCTCGACGCGTACGCCCTCGGGCACATACACGAAGCTACCACCACTCCACACGGCACTGTTGAGGGCCGCGAATTTGTTGTCGGTATAAGGAATGATGCTACCGAAGTGTTCCTTAATCAAGTCAGGGTACAGGCGCAGGGCCGTATCCATATCGGTGAAGATGACGCCCAACTTCTCCAGGTCTTCGCGCACTTTGTGATAAACCGCTTCACTTTCGTACTGCGCGGTCACACCGGCCAGAAACTTGCGCTCGGCCTCAGGAATACCCAGGCGATCAAAGGTTTCTTTGATCTCTGCCGGAACTTCTTCCCAGGTTTTACCTTGCTGCTGCACGGGCTTAATGTAGTAATAGATATTATCGAAATCAATACCCGAAAGATCAGCACCCCAGGTTGGCATTGGACGTTTAAAGAAGTGTTCTAAGCTCTTGAGACGGAAATCTCGCATCCAACTGGGCTCGCCTTTCATCTCGGAGATTTGCTCAACGGTCTTGCGCGTCAATCCTCTTTCGGACTTGAATGCATAGTTCTCGGCTACATGGAAACCGGCACTATAGGCGTCCTTCTCTACTTCATATGCTTGACTCATAAGATTCACTCCGTCTGCTGGCTGCTATGGTTTTACTATACGCAATGCAGGAAGCCACTGCTTTCTGCTAATCCTTAGTTATTTAGTCGGATATACTGTATTATATGGCTTATGTGGGGTATTGTCAAGGGCAACACGACGTGATTGCCTTGTTCGAGAAAGATGGTCCCGCTTGATCTTCCCCGCCTGAGTATTGCTCGCTAGTCGATAGTAGGACGTGTTTTCACCGCTTTATGTGGTAGTCTGTGAGAAAAGAAGCAGAGAGGAAATACGACACATGGCTGACGAAAACTTCACGCTCACGACGTTCTATACCTCCTGGAAAGAGTACCAGGATCACATCACAGAGGCGCTAGCGCCGCTTACCACCGAGCAGCTTGAGTTGCGCGCTGCCCCCCACCTGCGCTCCATCGGTGAGAATGCCCTGCACATCATCGGCTGCCGAGCCTCCTGGTTCACCGAATTCTTGGGCGAAGACGGTGGCGCGGAGATGAAAGTGTATGTGCGTTGGAACGCGGATGCGCTGAAGCCTCGGGCGTCCATCCCAAATGCCGCCGAACTGGCCCAGGGCCTCGACCGCACCTGGCAATTCATGATGGATTGTCTGGCCCACTGGAGTCCCGACGATATGCGACGCACCTTTCCCGACGACTGGGACGGCACACAAGTTGACTTGTCGCGCGCTTGGGTGGTCTGGCATGTGCTGGAGCATGACCTGCACCACGGCGGCGAACTCTCCCTTACCCTCGGCATGCACAAGCTCCCGTCGAATTTCCCCGGCTAGAGCCTGTGTCACAACTTAGGGTATTGGTTTATACTTGACATATCACATGGCCTCTTGTTATTATAGCAACGGAATTGGAAACCCCTATTCCGATGCATAATGCGCCCATAGCTCAGTGGATAGAGCAAGCGACTTCTAATCGCTAGGCCGCAGGTTCGAGCCCTGCTGGGCGCGCTAAAGTTCATAGTCCTGAGCCATACGTATGCCATGCTGGTTGTTGTTTTTTGCTGGAACCAGACGTAAAGAAGCTGTATTCATACCTACGTGATCAACAGGGATAAGGTACACTTTATCAAGATCAGGGCTGTAAACCGCAAAATACTCCACTTCTCCTAGGTAGTGTTTGCGTGTCATGGTGTTTTTTTGCCACGTATAGGCATAGTGGTTGCTACACGTATTGAATATAATAGTTGCCTGATCCTTTGAGAACCATGCTGTTTTGCATTGAACGCGCCAGAACTGTCTATCAGCGTCCTCAATAACTAAATCATAGCGTTGGTTTTCGCCATATGGCTTAAGTACCGTATATCCTGAATAAACCAATCTCCCGATAATAATTGCTTCGCTTCTCTCACCCATTTCCTTGTGATCAAGTCGCTTTGGCCCGAACAGTCCCACGTCATTTACTCCTCTTTCTTACTTGGCGATCATTAGTATTTACTAACGGTACTGGGCAAATGTCTAGGTACCACACTTCGCTATCCTCAGCTCAGTATCTCGATAATAAAACCTGTGCGACGTCGTAACTACTGCTCAGTCGTGCCCATTCCAAAAGCGTACTGCGTTGTTAAGTTGATCAATGTAAACGGAATGTGGGAAGATTGCCTGTTTTCAATTGCCATTCCTATGTGTCCCTATCAATTTCAATATGACACAAGCTAATACTATATAAGGCAATTATATTCAAATCATATGATGTAAGTCAAGTGTATCAATGTTCGTTATAGATTATGCAACTTACATTGACTTCGTGCTAGTAAGCGTGTTAAAATATAACAAAAATCATTACTAGGAGTGGTTGCTATGCCAGATAAGATGCTTTCGGTTGAAGAGATTGCTGGTGAGCTTGAAGTTAATCCTGAGACAGTCCGTGTGTGGATACGCACTGGGGAACTTGTGGCTCTCAGCATTGGCAAAGGCTATCGTATCTCGCGTACCGATCTTAATGAATTCATCAAGAGCAGACGCACTGACTATAAAAAGAGGCGCGACGAAAAGGAAGAGCTATAAATACTGGACATATCGAACTAGGCCGCAGGTTCGAGCCCTGCTGGGCGCGTTTCATTTATTTAATTCCACCACGAAAAGCCCACTCCTAACTCATAGTACAGGCAAAACCTCACTGGCACCACCCCAAGAAATGCTCTATGATAGTAATGTAGAAAGAATAAAAGACACTATGTTAGTGTAGCTAGGAGTGAGCTACTTATGAGTTCAGAAATCAACATGTCGGCGACCGAAAACCAGCCGACTCTTCCAGAAACAACCCAACCTACCCCCATTAACCCTACCAATGTAATGCCTCGCGTTGTCATTGTCGGGGCCGGTTTTGGTGGATTGCAAGCGGCGCGCGCGTTGCGCAAGGCAGAGGTACAGGTCACTGTGATTGATCGCAGCAACCATCATCTTTTTCAGCCTTTGCTCTATCAGGTGGCGACCGCTGGTCTGTCGCCAGCCGATATCTCTGCACCTATTCGCAGCATCCTCAGGCAGCAGAAGAATGCTCGCGTCATACTGGCGGAGGTCACAGGTGTGGACGTAGAGGAGCAGCGCGTCATGCTGCATAATCATAAATCCGTTCCTTATGACTACCTGATACTGGCAACGGGTGCGCGCCATAGCTACTTTGGACACGATGACTGGGAGCTCTATGCCCCAGGTATGAAGTCGATTACAGACGCTACGGCAGTGCGACGCAAGTTGCTGCTGGCCTTTGAAGCTGCCGAGATAGAGACCGATGCGGAGAAGCGCAAAGCCTTCTTAACCTTTGTCCTGGTCGGAGCAGGCCCCACAGGTGTTGAGATGGCGGGAGCTATCGCGGAACTGGCTCATAAAGCCCTAGTCTCCGATTTTCGCAGTATCGATCCAACATCCGCACGCATTATCCTGGTCGAAGCGGGACCAAGAATCCTGCCCGCGTTTCCAGAATCCTTGGCGAAAAAGGCGCAAAAAGCCCTCAACCACCTCGGTGTAGAGGTCAGGACGGCCTCTGCCGTTACCGCGATTGATAGAGAAGGGGTGGTTATCGCAGATAAACCCTTGGCGGCGAAAACGGTGATCTGGACGGCAGGGGTCGCGGCCTCACCGGCTGGTCAATGGTTGGGCGTCGAGACAGATAGGGCTGGACGAGTGAAGGAAGTTGCGGCAGACTTGACCATTCCTGCGCACCCCAACATCTTTGTGATTGGTGATACCGTGAGTGTAACAGAAAAGGGTAAACCACTGCCGGGAGTCGCCCCCGTCGCCATGCAAGAAGGCCGCTACGTTGCCTCGGTTATCGCTCATCGGGTCGCCAACAAAGGTACAGCAAATGTTGCACCGTTTCACTACTTTAATAAGGGAAATATGGCCACTATTGGACGCTCGTTTGGTATAATAGAAATTGGCAAGCTCCGTTTGTCTGGTTTTATCGCCTGGGTAATGTGGCTAACGGTACACATCCTCTACTTGATCGGGTTCCGCAACCGTTTCCTAGTCATGTTTCAATGGGCCTGGGCCTACCTGACCTATCAACGTGGAGCACGACTAATCACCTTTGAGAGTCATCCGCAACTGCCTGAATAAGGGAAAGGATTTGTAATGTCATCAGCTACCTCTGAACCAACGGGAAAAGCTCTACGGGTCGCTATTATTGGTTATGGCCTCGCGGGCTCGGTCTTTCACGCCCCGCTTGTCGCTACAACGCACGGCATGACCGTGGCGGCGATCGTGACTGGCAACCCTAAACGGCAGGAACACGCCTACCGTGACTTCCCCAAGGCTGCCATCCTCTCGTCGGCTGATGAGCTCTGGCAGCATCCAAATCACTATGATCTGGTGGTGGTGGCGACACCCAATCGCACCCATGTTCCCCTGGGCATAGCCGCGCTGAACGCTGGCCTGCCGGTAGTCATCGACAAACCTTTGTCCGCTACCATCGAAGAAGCTGAACAATTGATCGCGACGAGCCAGCGCACTGGTAAAATGCTCACCGTCTTTCAGAATCGACGTTGGGATAATGATTTTCTTACCGCACGCAAACTGATCGCGGCAGAGTTGCTTGGCCCCATCACGCGTTTTGAGTCGCGCTTCGAGCGCTACCGTTTGCAGCCTCACCCTCATGCCTGGCGTGAACTCGCGGCCCCCGAAGAGGCTGGTGGACTACTCTATGACCTTGGCAGCCATCTGATCGATCAGGCGGTACAGCTCTTTGGTCATCCCCTGCGCGTCTATGCCGAGGTGGAGCAACGACGTCCCAATGTACAGGTGGACGATGACAGCTTTGTCGCTTTGCAATTTGCCAGTGGAGTACGGGCCCATCTCTGGATGAGCGCGGTAGCTCGTATTGGAGGGCCGCGTTTGCGCCTGTTAGGACTGCTTGGTACCTACGAGAAATGGGGACTTGACCCGCAAGAGGATGCACTTCAAAGTGGCATGCGACCGGGTGACGCGGCATGGGGCAAGGAGCCACGCGACCGTTGGGGACGATTATCTACCGATGTGCAGGGCGTGCGCATCGACACGCTGATCGAGACGCAACGCGGTGCCTATGAACAGTACTATGCTCTCGTACACGATGCTCTGACAAAAGGTGGCCCTCCACCAGTTGATCCCGCTGAAGCAGTGGTCGTCTTAAAGATCATCGCCGCCGCCCAGCAAAGCGCACAGACAGGAACAACAATAAATTTATAAACCAGATAGTATTCAAGGGGCTGCAGCCCCTTGAATACTATCTGGTTTGGCTGAGTGGCAGGAACGCGATAATATCGCGTCCCTGCCACTCAGCCAAATCTTTCCACTGAAAATGGCAGCAGTAACTCTGGCTCAATACCGCTCACGACCAGTTTGGCGATACTTTGTCCTGTGATCGCGCTTAGCATAACCCCCACGCTGCCGTGCCCAAGAGCCAACGTCACGTTCTCCCACTGCTGAGCTGAGCCCAAAATAGGATGGTTGTCAGGCGTCTTGGGACGCAACCCTGCCCACATCTGCTCTATCGCGCAGCCATCGAAGCTTGTTGCCAGCCGAATCGCC
Source organism: Ktedonobacterales bacterium (assembly GCA_038209195.1). Taxonomy (GTDB): domain Bacteria; phylum Chloroflexota; class Ktedonobacteria; order Ktedonobacterales; family Ktedonobacteraceae; genus JBBQXY01. The sequence continues at coordinate 42,725 of JBBQXY010000021.1, forward strand.
GAATTGAGCAGCCATGAAATGCCGCCAGCAGTGACCTGCTTATGAAAGCCAACCTCTTCCTTTGTCGCTCCCACTACGACCGTTTTATCAAATTTAGGGGCGAGGTAGATCGCTTCTCCGAAAATAATATGGCGCAACGGTGGAGTAGGTTGACGAAGGGTAAGGATTTGACCGCGCTGCGGGGTAACAGGCAAGGGAAGATGCAGCCAGATGCCGCTCTCAGCCGCCCACGCGCCAGAAGCGATCACCAGGTGATTACAACCAATAGTTTCGCCTTGTGCCGTATACACACCAGTGATGCTATGATGTTCCTGGCGTACGCCTAACACTTCACTCTGGCTATACAGCTTCGCGCCCATGTTTTCTGCCGCTTTAGCAAAGGCTTTCACCACCAAGGGAGCTTTCACCTGCGACTCTTCAGGGGCATAGATAGCGGCGCAGATCTCGGGAGCCAAAAGCGGCTCGCGTTGACGCGCCTCGTCTCCACTTAACCAGTACATCTGTAGTCCCAACGGTTGCCATTCCTGCATATGTTTGCGTAGATTCGTGCTACTCTTGGGGTTGCGCACGACCCGCAATGCCCCTGTCCTGGCATATTCCATATGGATACCACTACTATCCTCAAGTTCTGGTATCAGCGTAGGAAACATTGACCAGCTAGCGAGTAGCAGATCGGCAAAAGGGCCTGGGCCAGAGAGCGAACCTAAAGGAGCTAGCAGGCCAGCCGCCGCGCTCGACGCCTGCGCTCCAATCTCGCCCTGCTCAAAGACCATTACTTCCACACCCACTTTACGCAAATGATAGGCAATACTACAGCCGATCACTCCTCCACCGATAATGATCACGTCTGTCGAAGCCTCGAAACCTGGCATCCTCTCGTCCCTCCTGAGTAGTCATCATATGCATTGCATTCAATTTATTGTAGCATGCATTGCCCCCTTTTACCGAGACGAGTTGGCCGTAGCGTCAGTCATTCCAGCAGTGCCCGAAGGGTCAGTTGTGATCCAATAGCGCAGCCTTTTCACGGTACTGCGTTGAACGTCTACTGCGTTCTCAAAGACGCCGCCGTTGTATTCAATAATTTTCTTGGAACCAATATTGTTGGCGTCACACGTGACGAGGACGCGACGCAGGCCGCGTTCTCTGGCTTTTTCCAGCCCCAGGCGTAGTATATCTTTCCCGTAGCCCTGCCGTCGCTTGGATGGCCGAATTTCATAGCCAATGTGACCACCAATCTGCAAGAGGACGTCGTTCAACTCGTGGCGCAAGTTCAGTCCACCAACAACCTCTTCTCCATCAATAAGCCAGTACTCGGTAGAAGGAATGCGCGCCAGAGTTGTCTTAGTGCGATCTGCGTGGTCATGTAAGCTCTGTACAAAACCAGCAAAATCCCTGCTAATTCTCCGCGTGTCATAATACAATTGCCTGCTCTCACCATGAAATTCCTCTACACTTTGCAGAAAACTCTCTTTATATGTCACTGAAGGCAGTGTTAGAAATAGCATATTGGTTTCCTTTTTGTTGGATAGGTGATACATATTGCTTCCTTTGGTTAGATGGGTGTTACATGAGATGTTTTTGTATGGTACGATTTTTCCTGGCAATTGTCTACAGCTATTTTGTGGTTTTTTGGCTATCTGGTGATAGTAGTGCGTAAAGCGAGCTATCTCAAAAAAAGTCGGGTAAAAGCTATATGACAAGAGATGTCATGAAGTGTAAGCTATACTCTCTAATGGAACTAGACATAATAGAAGGAGCTTACTACCCATGAAATATGGACTTGATATACCAACGACAGGAGAGTATGCCGATCCACGCAAGCTGGCCGATTTGGCTACTGAGGCCGAGGCAGCCGGATGGGATGGCTTTTTTCTCTGGGATACGCTCTTCGCAGAAGGCACGTTTGCCCTCCCGGTAGTAGACCCGTGGATTGCCTTGGCTGCCATCGCGCTTTGCACCCAACGCATCAAAATAGGAGCGATGCTCACGCCTTTACCGCGACGGCGTCCCTGGCAAGTGGCACGCCAGACCGTCGCGCTAGATCATTTGTCACAAGGGCGACTTGTCTTCGGGGCGGGATTAGGCTATCAGTCCCTAGATTTCACACCATTCGGGGAAGAGTATGATCTCAAGGTACGTGCCGAAAAACTAGAGGAAGGTTTGGAAGTCGTTAATGGGTTGTGGAGTGGCGAGCCATTTAGTTTTTCTGGCAAACATTATCAAGTCAAAGATGTGGTCATGGTACCCAAAGCATGGCAGTCTCCCCGCATTCCCGTTTGGCTGGCCGCAGGTTGGCCAAGGCTCAAGCCGTTGCGCAGGGCCGCACATTGGGATGGTGTTTATTTGATGACCGTTAACCAGGTTACAAACAAACTTCTGACACCAGACGAGCTTCGCGAGATCGTAACGTTTGTGAACAACTCTCGCGAGGGTAATCGTCCCTTTGACGTTGCTCTGAATGGCGAAACTCCTGCTGATCCACACGAGGGGGCCGCGATAGTGCAACCCTATCGTGAAGCTGGAGCAACATGGTGGGTGGAGTACGAGGCCTCACGCACGTCATTTGAGGCGTATCGCGAGCGTATTCGACAAGGCCCACCAAAGATGTAATTTAAAGAAAACATCTCCAATTTAGCAAATTTCATCAACATAGTGATAAATATCACCAAAATATATTGACAAATCTGCTTTATTCGGTTATTATTACCATATCGTTAACGAGAAACAGCAATGAAATAACAAAAAATAACCCAACCTTTAAAGGAGTATTTGCATGTACCCTTTGATTACGAAAGACCCTGTCTCTGGCGGAGAACTGATTGTCACCCGTTTGGAATGTCCCGATAGTGGCATTATCATCGAAGGCCAATTCAGCCTTGGATGGATTGGCCGTTTGAATCGCGAACAACTCGACTTTGTTGAGATGCTCGTGAAGTATCGCGGCAATATCCAAAAATTGGCGGTGGAATTAGATGTTGCCTATAACACCGCACGTAGTCGTCTGGATGAAATTGTGACTGCCTTGGGAGGCACTCCAGAAAGTGATGGTCGCATCGATCGTCGCTCCATTCTTGACCGCCTAGCTTCTAAAGAGATTAGCGTTGAAGATGCCATGCGCTTGATGAAAGGGTAATCTTATGGCTGCCTCAATTGATGAGCGCAACCGAATTCTGCACATGGTCGAGACGGGCAAAGTGACTGCCGCGCAGGCTGCGCAATTGCTGGATATGCTGGCCTTAGAGCAGCCCCATTCCGACGAACGTTCCCAGAAACGCATGGTGCGTGTGCGCGTGACGAATTTGACGAATAACCGGCAAAAAGCCAATGTCGTCATTCCAGTAAGTTTGATCAATGTTGGATTGCGTCTGGCAACACGCCTAGCCCCACAAGTGAGTGGCAGTGCATTAGAAGACCTGTTGCGTACTATCGCCAGCGGTGTCACTGGTCGCTTACTGGATTTACAGGACCTGGAAGAGGGCGAACGAGTAGAGATTTATACTGAATAGTTTCAAGGGAGGATTTCATGGCCCAACAAACATTTACCGTCGGAAATGCGCCGCGTGTCAATATTACGCAAGTTCATGGTGATCTCAAGGTGCGAGTCTGGCACGAACGCACAATCAGCGTAGAAACCAAAGGGAGTGTGGCAGATCTCCAGCAGGAAGGGAATGTGCTAACCATTCTTGATTGCGATGATGATCTGGCTTTGACCGTACCCATCGATACCGCAATCAAGGCCACCAGAGTGAATGGCGATGCGCTGATCGAAGGCGTGCTGCGCGTCTCCTTAGACAATGTGTCGGGCGATGTCGTATTGAAAAACATCGCTGGGGACACGGGTTTGGAGAATATCGGCGAGGCAATCGAATTAACCAATGTGGGTGCCGACCTGGTAGTAATGAATGCACCTGTCTTGCGCGTGCGCCATAGTGTTGGCGGCGATGTACAAATCAAAAATGTCGGCGTAATAGAGATCGAGACCATCGGTGGCGAATTATCGTTGGAGCAGGCTGAAACCGTTGTGATAAGCACTGTCGGCGGCGATATGAGCGTGCGCAGTGTGCAGGCTGCGCTACGTTGCGGTGTTGTAGGTGGTGATGGCAGTGTGCAGGGTATCCCCAAAACAGAGGTCATGCTCGGTACTGTCGGCGGAGACCTGAGCCTCAGCGTTGCTGCGAACCTGCAAATAGGCAATGTAGGCGGCGATTGTAGTGTGCGTGGCGTGGAGGGCGATGTCGAGCTTGGTACTATCGGCGGTGATATGGTCCTTGATCGCGCAGGTGGGAAACTACAGGTTGGGCGTGTCGCAGGCGATGCTTCGTTCAAGGGTTTACAGGACGGAGTTGAGGTCGGCGGTATTGGTGGTGATCTCGTATTGCATTCAATGTTCTCGGTTGATACACTTGCACGTTTGAATGTCGGTGGCGATGCCGTGGTGGTCGTGCCGGAAAACGCGAGCCTCGGTATTGTCGCACGCGTTGGTGGCGATGTGCTTGGTCATTCTAGTCTCGCCAGCAGGAGTGGAAAAATGATCAACCTCGTGTATGGTAGCGGCTCAGCGCACCTCGAACTGACTGTTGGTGGAGACCTGGTCTTGAAAGGTGCAGGTAATCCCCATGCTCGCAGTTCCAGCAATGAGAGTGACTTTGGCGGCTCATGGAACGATTTTGGACATGATATGTCTAATCTGGGACGTGAACTCAGCAAGCTCGGTCAGGATTTGAGTCGCGAAATTGCCTCGGCCTTTAGCGAAGCTGGCTGGTCCAGCGGTGCCGGCATCGCGGATGAGATCGCTCGTAAAGCGGAGGCGCAGGCTCGTCGTGCGCAACGCCAGGCCGAGCGGCAAGCGCACAAGGCTCATGAACAGTCATCGCGCATCAACATCCGTTTCAATGATCGCGAATGGCGGCTCAACCCTGAGCGATTAGAGCGCATTCGCGAACAGGCTCGTCGCGCCGCCGCTGAAGGGGTATCAGGCGCGTTTGAAGCAGTCGAGCGAGCGATGTCTAATCTCCATATACCTACCCCTCCCAAGCCACCTGTACCCCCAGTTCCTCCCGTGTCTCCCGTACCTCCCGTACCTCCCGTTGCACCTGTTAGACCTGTAACACCAGTGTCTCCATATGCAAAAAACTATTCACAGGAAGGTAGGCAGGATGATATGGATGATATAGAGGAACTAGAAGATGTAGAGGATGTGGAGGAACTAGAGGACTTAGAAGGAAAATCTTCACCTAGAAACTGCGTCAGTGCGGAAACGCCCCCCGTCGCTTCCTATGACATCGACCAGGAGCGCGAGGCTATTCTCCGCATGATTGCCGAAGGGCGTGTCACCCCTGAAGAAGGCGATCTCTTGCTAGAAGCCCTTGGCAGCTAGCCAGCCACAGCGGAAGCCACCCACCACAAACACATGATAGGTTTCCTATCAATGTGGCTTCTCCTAACAAAGTCTCCACTCATAATATGAGTGGGGACTTTGTTAGGAGAAGCCTTTACCTATATTTATTAACTTTCATGGATTTTATGGCTACTCGTCAAATAATAAGTTCAACTCTACTATAAAATATGTTATACTTTGTGTTGTGGAATGTTCTGCTTTTATTCTTGCAATATTTAGGTAATGTTTTCAGGCTGGAAGGGAATAGTGAGATGCGCTTACTCAATAACTTCTTTGTTTGCCTACTTAAATTGCCATTTAAAGTCCGCCTCAGTATAGTTATCGTCTGTTTCATACTGAGTCTCATCCCCTATTCCTTTTCAGAAGCCAGTGGAGCTCTGTTAGCAATTCCTGTGGCACTGGCGACCTGGCTTTTCAATGAGTGGGGCGCTTTTATTGGTATCGGCCTATCTTTGCTGGCGATCATTATTTTCAGTAGTAAAATCAGCGGTGGCATCATTTGGCCGAAATCGGTCCTGATAGGGGTCTTCAGCGGCTCAGCCGCCTTGCTAACAGAAGGCTTCTGTATCAGCTATCTGCGCTATTTGTTAGAGCAAGCTGAAGCTGCGCACTTGGAGGCAAAGCAAGCCGAAAAGCAGCGCATTATCGCCTATGAACAACGCATAGAAGCCCTGCGCGCGGAGCAGCGCATGACCATTGCCTATGAACAGCAACGGCAGTTAAATGAACTGAAAGATCAAATTGTCCTCACCGTCAATCACGAGTTACGCAGCCCTCTCACCGCCCTCTGTGGATGGCTAGATCTTCTTGAAATTTACCATAAAGATATAGATGCCACTACCCAAGCCGTCTATTTGCACAGAGCGAACGAGAGTAGCAAAGCCCTTACACGCCTCGTTAATAATATACTGGAGGTTGGACAGGTCAGTGGTGCCGTGAAATCGCTCCAACTCGAAGCCTGTGTCGTTGCCCGTATTGTACGTGAAGAGCTTGCCCTACTTGATCCGCGCGAACTAGAAACGTATACTATCCAACAGGATATTCTAGAGCAATTGACCGTCTGGGCCGATGAACAGCACTTGCGACAAATCTTACGTAATTTGCTCACCAATGCCTTCAAATATTCACCTAAGCGGACGCTTGTCATCATCAAAGCATCTTGTGAGAATACCGAGAATGTTGAGAACACTACCGGAAAAGAAGAAGTTCCGCACGTAACTATCAGCGTGAAAGATGCTGGTCTCGGCATCCCTCCTGCGGAACAGCCCTTACTTTTCGAAAAATTTACGCGTCTCCAGCGCGACCTTAAAGGGGGAGTGCGTGGCACTGGCCTGGGCCTCTATATCAGCAAGCAGTTAGTAGAAGCCATAGGCGGACGCATCTGGGTAGAAAGCTCTGGTCGTGCGGGCGAAGGAAGTAGCTTTTGCTTTACCTTGCCTGCCGCACCTGCCGCCGTCGCCGTACCTGTTGCACCTGTTGCACCTGTTGCACCTGTTGCACCTGTTGCACCTGTTGCACCTGTTGCACCTGTTGCACTAGGAGACGTAGTCCTGTCAGATGCACAGAAAAACTAACGGTATTTCCCCTCCAAATTGTGTCATAACTCACATCCCAATTGTGCAATAGCTCACATACTATTTGGTAAAAATACCGCTATACTACTTTCAAAGAAGCACAGTACCAATTCTATACATTTCATTTACCTTTGGAAAACAACTATTATGAACAATCTAAAAAAAAGGAAAAAACAAGTATGAGCAACCTCCAAAAAAACCCTACACACCTGCTTACGCATCGGCCTCGCTTCATGATTATCGTAATACTCTCTACCCTCGCCCTATGGGCCTTCGTTTTCAGCCTCTATCGTGGAAACCTGCCTTCTCATGCCAATGCTGCTTCAAGTGCCCATACATCCACGGTCTCGACCACCAATACCAATAGCTATACGGTGAAAGTCTACTTCTCCCAGTCTCCTGCATCACTCAGCAATTCCGCCGCCGTCTTTCCGGTTGAGCGCACATCGCCCACTATCGCTGTTGGAACCTTCTCCCTCCAACTCTTGATCGCAGGACCGACACTCTCAGAACAACAAGCGGGCTACTTCACCGAACTCAATACCATGCTCAGTGGCCCCTCCAATTGCTCAGCCCCTCTGCCCGTTGGCGGACCCGATTTCACCCTCACATTGAATAAAAGAGGCCCAAAGCCAGAAACCGGTACGGCCACCGTGCAATTCTGTCGGAGCACCTCCTCAGCAGGCATCGGTGAAGATGCACGCGTCACCGCGGAAATTAATGCCACCCTCAAACAGTTCTCAAACATCAAGAAAGTAGTAATCCTCACAAAAGATGGACACTGCTTCGGCGACGAAAGCGGCAACGACCTCTGTCTGCACTAATCCAAAGAAGCCACGTTCAAGCAAAGCTCTGCTCACGTATGCCCCACCCTGGACAGGGTGGGGCATACGTGAGCAGAGCTTTGCTCATATTCTACTCCATATTTAGATTGAAGCCGAACAATAAAGGTAAGAAACTTTGATAGCTCTGGTGCTTTTTTGCCGACTCTATTCCTACAATCTGTTCACTCCAAACCCAATCCTCTAATCCTTCATACCCATCTTCAAGCAGCGTGACGACGGCCAAATGGAGATATGCATGATATCGTAGTACCTGGCCTCTCCATACTCTTCCCGGATTGGTTGGCCGATCAACATTCCTGAGCTTGTACATGAGAACCGTTCCCGGTGAAATATCGTTGGATGGCATTATCTCACTCTACCTTCTTTATTCGACGTGGGTAATCGAGCCCGAAACAAGTATAGCGAAAAAGAGAGTGTTTCATAACCTATAAACATATGGTAACTGACCACACGTTTGTAGGTGAAGAAACACTCTCTTTTTTGTTTCTCTTCAATTGACTGGCCGCCTTCGGCGGCAGGAGAGGAGGGGAGAGCTAGGGCGCAGCCCTAATTACCTGTATTACCTGCCCCCAGGCAGGGTGCGGACAGGGTGCAGTCAAGGGGCGCGGCCCCTTGCATCCCCACTTATCACATGAAGGTGGTCGGAGCACTATGCGCGCTAATATCAGCTTTTGAAGCGCTCGCCTCTACTGCAACCAAAGGCTATCCCTGTCTCGCTTCCATCATTGCTGTCTCCAGCGGATCAATCTCATCTTGGGTGTTGTAGTGGGTCAAGCCAACACGCAATAGGCCGCCTTGCTCTTCGAGTCCTAAGCGTTCAGTAACGGACAGGGCGTAGAAGTTGCCATTTGAGGTTGACCGTCCGCTGAGGTGTTTTGCTGTCAATGGCGTGCTTAGAGGGTGGGCTAAATGTACGCTGAGTATCGCCATTGACTGTTCTTTCTCGTGGGTGTTGCTGTCATGGTTGCTTGCAATTGCTGTATGATAAATGAAGCAATATAATGGACCCATAGAAAGAGACCAAAAAAAGAGGCCGGGTAAGATACACTGAACGTATGAAAAAACACTATACAGCAAGCTTTAAAGCTCAGGTAGTCCAAGAACTGCTCAAAGAAGAAAAAACGATAGCCCAGATTG
>JBBQXY010000022.1:0-49274 GCA_038209195.1 Ktedonobacterales bacterium
CCAGTTTATTTCATCAATGTGCATAATTGCGCCTAATAGATCGGCGCGAATCAAGCACCCAAAAATCAGAAAGTAGAGAACAATGAACGAGTTTCCTGCGTGGCTGGCAGCCACACTGGCATCTGATGCGACTGAAGGACAGGGAATCCTGCCCAACACTATTCTTCCCTTGCAGGCCGCTTCCCGTGTCGTCGGGCCGGCGCGGGTGCTAATGATGAGCCTGGACGACAACTTGTCGGTGCGTAAAGTGATGGAAGCTCCACCAGTAGCAGGGACTGTGCTGGTGGCCGCGGGTGGGAGCGCGTCGCGGACGGCGACCATTGGTGGCTTGATAGCACTCGAAATGCAGAACGCGGGGATTGCTGGACTGGTCACGGATGGTCTGGTGCGCGACGCGCAGGAAATCCGTGCGTCGGGTTTTCGTGTGTGGTGCCGCGGAGTGACTCCGATAGCTTCCAACAAAAATGGGCCAGCACTGGTAGGTGGCACGGTCTCTATTGGCGGCACGGTCATTCGCGATGGTGATCTGGTAATAGCTGATGATGATGGGGTGGTGATCTGGCCACAAGAGCGCGTCAGTGAATTGCTTAGTAGGGCGGAAGCTAAGCTACAGCAAGATAATGCTCGACTGGCGCAACTACAGGGGAAAAAAGGAAAATAACCTGAGAGGCTGTCCGACAGTGTTGTGATCTGGTGCGCAGAAAAACAGTGCTCTAGCTTATTGTTCTATTTTTAAGAATTATGTTATAATGCGCCCAACATGAGAATTATAGGGTAATAAACATGAGTGGTGTAAAAAAATATGTCAAGTAACTATTCATCTGATCCTAACAATGCAGCATCTCTAAGCAATTTGTTTACGCCTCAAGGTGGCCCTGCCGGAGGTGCACGCAATGATGGGACGCCTAACATTGAATCTCAAACACCAGCTACGCCTGCTGCTAATGGCAGCAGCGGTCGACGTCTGCCCACGGGAACCATACTTTCGGGGGGGCGCTATAAAATCGAGAAACCGGTAGCTGCTGGCGGTATGGGTGCTGTCTATCGTGCTATAGATACGCGTTTTCATCGTCCTTGTGCTGTCAAAGAGATGTTGGATGAATTCCAAAGTGATGGAGAGCGCAATCAGGCCATAGAATGGTTCGAAAGAGAAGCGACATTATTACTTGACCTCAACCACCCCTGCATTCCTCGTGTACGCGACTTCTTCGTGGAGACCGGCAAGCACTATTTGGTGATGGACTTTATCGAGGGGAGTACGTTAAGCGACGTGTTGGAAAAAGCGGACAGTGTCATCGGCGTGAATGGTGCGCGTGGCGTGCCTGAAATGCGCGCCCGTACTTGGGGTCGCCAGGTATGCAGCGTGTTGAGCTACCTGCATAGCCAAACGCCGCCGATCATCTTCCGTGACCTGAAACCTTCCAATATCATGGTGACAGACAAAGATGAAATCAAGCTGATTGACTTTGGCATCGCCCGTACCTTCCAGTCGCAGCATCAGGCCACGATTATCATGACTATTGGCTATGCGCCGCCGGAGCAGTTGCTGGGGAGCCCTGAACCACGTAGCGACCTCTATGCCCTGGGCGCAACCCTGCACCGACTCTTGACGCATCACGACGCCGCCAACAATAAACCCACGCTCTACTCATTTCCGCCTGTACGCACGCTACGGCCTGATGTTTCAATGGCCTTTGAGCAGGTAATTATGAAGGCATTGACGCCAAACGTGGAACCGCGTTGGGCGAGTGCAGCCGAGATGGAGCGGGCAATCATCAATTTGCCCCCGATCACCTCTACACCACCGCTGAGTACCGTTGGCAATATCCCGCTACAGGGTCAAGTACGACCAGTCAACCCTCAGACACCGAATAGTGTGATGCCCAGTGTCATTACGCCACCCAGTAATCCGCCAACACATACGACGACTGGCCCCGCGGGTGGCTACATCACTGCGGCCTTGGGTTTTATGAGTGCCAATCGTATCGAGGAGGCCTATGCTTCTGTCCAGCAAGCCTTTGCGCTCGAACCAAATAATTCACTCGTCCATCGCATCTTCGGGCAGGTCTTTGCGCGCCGCAAACCACCCGCGATTGATCAGGCGCTCCAAGCCTATACGCGTTCATTGCAACTGAACGCAAACGATGCTGAGACGCATAAACTGTTAGCAGATGTCTCGCTCTACCTGAAGCGGCAGCCGTTGCAAGCTATTCCTGCCTATACACAGTCCTTGCGCTTGAACCCGAACGATTTTGAAGCACACCAGCGTTTAGCGCAATGTTACGAGGAAACAAATCAAATAGAACCTGCGCTACGCGAGTATCAGGAGGCTGTGCGCTTGTCCCCAAAACAAGCAGTCCTGCACCAAAAGATTGGTCAATTGGCTTGGCGTTTGAATCAGTTTCCTGTAGCCGAGCGGGCCTTTGTCACGGTACTCACCATCAATCCTGCTGACCATCAGACGCGTTTTCTTCTGAGCCAGATATATGAAATTGAAGGTAAACTCGTAGATGCTGAACGTGAGTGCTCCTATGTAGTACCAATGATCCCAGCGGCACAGCCTATGTTGCAGCGAATACGCAGTCGGATGGGACGATGAGAAGAATCAGTCCTTTAGTAGCGGTAATCCAACACAAAGGGGAATAAGCCAATGAGTACGTATTGCTTCATATCAACGTTGCGAAAGGGTGCTGGCTTCTCGACACGCTCTGTGCTGCCCATGCTGTCTGTAATCAGTGGGATGCTCATTGCCTTACAGCTGATACTGATGATGCTGTCTTCGGTTGCCTATGCCTCTTCGGCTGATAGCGGATATACTTTTGGGAGCTCACAACCGCTGGACCAGGCCAGCGTTTCGGTAGTACGTTTGGTGGTTGGCTATACAGCGACCTTACCACCTGCGCCGGGTTGTACGGCAACCTCGATTGGATTGGGTGTTCTGGTTGGTAGTTGGCCTACGACTGCTGGTAGCAGCGATTTTACCAATTGGATTTTGACCGATGGGGCGCTGCTTGATCCTCTAGGTGTCTCGTGTGGCACGGGCAAGCCAACGGAAGCACTGTCATCTATTCAAATCTATGTCAACGATGCTTATACCAATGCCACAGGTAGTCCCACTGGTTCTCTTTTGAAAACACTGAACTGTGTGGTTGGTGGTTGTAAAGATGGCACTGTTCCCACGCCGATAACGTGCCAGGTTTCAGTGCCATGCTCTGGTGGAGTTGTCCTGGTTCCATTCCATACCACTACACCACAGCCTTTTATCGACGTGGCGACCGCCGATCAAACGACGCCCGCGCCATTTGGAGTCGGGCTGACTGGCCCAACCTTTGGCACCATCACGCCCACCGCTGCTCAAGTCACGCAGCTCTTGACACCCGTTCAGGTAGCGAATATAGCTGATCCGAGCAATGAACTGGGCATACCCATTGTCAACGATGTTGGTCAATTGCTGGATATGAATACCAAGGCGACTGATACCGCTGGTTCCATTCGTAGTTACGTGACGAGCAAGCTTACCCCTGGGCAAACCGGGCATACCAATTCCTTACGCGATTCCTGGAACCAAGGTATTATTGATTATTACAAGCCGGATTATGTGAATGCCCAGACCGATTTCCGCAATGCTGGTACACACAATACTCTTTTCAAGGCTGGTGTCGCATTTTGGTCATTAGCGATGACGAAGGCGGGCAATGGCGGTACTGGCGCGAATGGAGGGAGTACGGGTAAAACACCGATAACGAGCAAAACTCCCGGCGCAGGCGCAACTTCTACACAGAATAGCATCACCATCCTGGGCTACACCATTTCTGACAGTCTTTTTACTGTGCTGTTGGTCGTCGCCCTGGTACTGCTATTCATCATCTTAGTTCTTATCACCCTCGCGGTAGTACGTCGGCAGATGCGGCAACGCAGGGAGGCTAAGGAATTCGCTGAACTCAGCCGAAGAGCGGAAATTGACGCCGCACAAATTGCTTTAAAGGAAAAGGAAGAGAGTCTACGCGCACCGCAGGGTTTCAATCCCGCTAACGCTGCTGCACCGATGCAGGCTCAGATGGCGGCTCCAGTGCCCAATCTGCGCTGCCCCAATTGTGGCACGCCCGTTAACCAGGGCGATAACTTCTGTCCCAACTGCCGTGCTCCCATTGCTCTCACCGACTCAGGATTGCATGTACGTTTAAACAAACCACCGCTCTCTGCACCGCTACCTGTTGTGTCCCAGGCATCACCGGCGGCTTTTGGGTCGTCAATAGCTTTCAGTGATATGCCGACGGAAGAGATTCCTCCCCTGGGTGCCGTGGGAGATGCGCAAAACGGCACTGAAAAGACGACACCGTTAATCGTCAGGAATTCTACACCACGATCAGCCCCACCCGTCGAGCAATTCTCGGGTCGCAATCTGGGCCTGATTGTGGGGACACGTAGTGACCCAGGCATCAAACGGAAACATAAGCCCAACGAAGATAGCATTTTTGCTGCCGAGGGTATGCTCAACAACAATGTGCAGGCTCCCTCTTTTGGCTTGTTTGTAGTAGCAGACGGCATGGGTGGTCATGCCAATGGTCAGGAAGCCAGCCGTCTGGCGATCAAGACGATAGTTGAGACACTGATGCCGCGCTTGACCAGCAACGAACCCTTTACCGACGAGGATTTCGCGCAACTGCTCGCGGATGGCGTGCAGAAGGCCAATTTGGCGGTTCACCAGCGCAATCTCGAGCATCATGCGGATATGGGAACCACCATGACCGCCACGCTGATTATTGGGACGAACGCGTATATGGCCAACGTAGGCGATAGTCGCACCTATCTCTACCGCCAGCCGGATGGACTGAAGAAAGTCACCAATGATCATTCCGTGGTTGCAAGCCTGGTCGACGCCGGTATCATCAAACCCGATGACATTTATACCCATCCCAAGCGCAACCAGATTTATCGGAGCCTTGGTGAGAAACCCGTCGTTGACGTGGACACCTTTAAAGTTCCCCTCAGGCCGGGCGATAAAATTATCCTCTGCTCCGATGGCCTGTGGGATATGGTGCGCGATCCCCTAATCGAGCAGGTGCTGAACACGGTGCCCGATCCCACGCAGACGCGCAATGCCCTCATCCAGGCGGCACTGGATGGTGGCGGTGAGGACAATGTCAGCGTGATCGTCGTCCATATCGCGGAATCCCCACAAGGGGCTGGCCTCGTCGGCGTGCAAGTTCTTGCCCAGCCAGAAGCACCACAATATCCGCCAATGTAAAAAAGGGATAGTTCATTGCAGTACAGCCCACCCATTTGAGGATATCCTCAGATGGGTGGGCTGTACTGCAATGGGGCGCAATGAGTTCAGCCTCAAAGAATTGTCGCCTCTTCTTCCCTGTGCTATAATCAATTCAGCAATATCTCGTCTTCGCACAACACACGATTTGAGGCTATAAATTGGAGGAAAGGCGTGTCAACACCTACCAACATTGGGTATTTATATGCCGGTATTTTATTGGCAGCCGGCTTTGGCTTTGTCATCGTTGCGATGACCCTATCAAATATCCTGGCACCGCACAGCAGGACAAAAGAGAAACTCCAAACCTACGAATCTGGAGAAACCCCGGTTGGCTCCGCGTGGGTACAATACCCACTTGGCTTCTATATTTTCGCTTTGCTCTTTGTCGCTTTCGATGTCGATATTGTGTTTATCATTGCCTGGGCGGTAATTTTTAAGCAGCTAAGCTTCTTCGGATTTTTTGAGATTCTCTTCTTTATCATTGTGCTGGCACTCGGTCTGGTCTATGCATGGCGCAAGGGAGTGACTCGATGGATTTAGTACCACGTCAGAAAAGTTTGTCTACTGAAACTCGTGGATACCGCGATCAGAACGCGGCCCTGGCTCGCGACCTGGCCCCCATTGCGCAAATCACGGGACAGGCCGTAGCACCACAAACCTTGAAAGGCGATTACCTGAGCCTTACCGTCGACAGCACCAATCTGGTTGCTGTCAGCCGTTTCTTGCGCGACCAATTGAACTTTGACTTGCTCAGTTGTATTTCCGGTGTCGATATGCTCGATCACCTGGAGACGGTGTATCATCTGCGTTCAATCACGCGCAACCAACTGCTGCAAATAAAAGTACGACTTGATCATGAAAAGCCGGAGGTGGATAGCGTTGTCTCGGTCTGGCCGACGGCCAATTGGTTGGAGCGTGAAACCTATGACCTGTTCGGCATTCGCTTCGCTGGCCATCCCGACTTGAGGCGCATGTTGCTGGACGACGATTTTGAAGGTCATCCTCTGCTCAAGAGCTTCCACCAGGTACCGATGACGGTGAAAGACCGCGCCACCACGCAGGTTGACCCCAACATGGCGGTGGCGGGCAAATACCAGCAGCGTGGCGTGGAGCATGTCGTGCAGAAGAAGCTCGGTCAAGGCCAGGAAGAACGGTTGCATCCCGGCACTCCCACCTTTGGGCATTCATCCCATGGACACGCGGAAGAGGCGAACAAGGAAGACGCCACTGACCATGGTAAATCAATTTTCGGTACGGACCTGGATAAGAAGAAACAATAGACAAACGATAGATGAGGAAGTGTAATGCCTAAGGCTAGGAAAAGGAAGCGCGTAGCAACACAAAAGAACGCACAAACGATACAACAGGTCTCTACCGCACCAAAAGCTGTGGAGAGGACGACGAGAAAGACCGCCGCTAATCGCCCGTTTTTCTCACCACGAGTGGCTGGGCCGCAAAGTCTTATCTGGCCGTGTATGGTCTCTCTGGGCTGTTGGGGAATGGCGTTATCGTTCTATGTCTTTTCAACCGATCCCAATCACGTCCTGTTTGCTGGCATGGCGGCCTTACTAGCCTTGCTCTGGACATTCAGCGTAGTAATGCGCGTACGCAAGTTACTGTTACTGAGTCGAAAATCGTAGCAGGGTTGGCCCCAAATTTTTCTTTTTTCCGCGCCGCAGTTGGTGGCCTTAAAGAAAAAACTTGAATGGTTGTTGAGGATACAAGAGGAAGCCGATGGTTACAAATCAAGATACAACAAAAGCAAAAGAAAGTTTCGGACAACTTGAGGCACCCGAGGGTTTTACCTCGCAAGAGATGCTGCTCAATATGGGACCCCAGCACCCCAGTACCCACGGCGTACTACGTCTGGTACTCAGGCTTGAAGGCGAGACCGTCGTCGACTGTACCCCGGTCATCGGTTACCTGCACCGTGGCATAGAGAAGATACTGGAAAATCGTCCGGTGATGGGTGGTATTCGCTACATGGACAACGCGGATTACCTCTCGCCCATGCTCAATGAAATAGCCTATGCCGGTGCGGTCGAACAGCTTATGGGCATCGAACCGCCACGTCGCGCCCAATATATTCGCCTATTGGTCGGA
Source organism: Ktedonobacterales bacterium (assembly GCA_038209195.1). Classification (GTDB taxonomy): domain Bacteria; phylum Chloroflexota; class Ktedonobacteria; order Ktedonobacterales; family Ktedonobacteraceae; genus JBBQXY01. Next base: position 7,373 of record JBBQXY010000022.1, read on the forward strand.
GAAATGCAACGTATTGCTAGCCATCTGGTGGCGGTTGGCACCTATCTCGTAGACTTGGGAGCATTTACTCCCGTTCTGTGGTGCTTCCGTGACCGTGAAGGTATCCTCTCTCTGTTCGAGGCTCTGGGTGGTAGCCGCTTTAACGTGAACTACCTGCGCGTCGGTGGCGTGTTGCACGATTTCCCCAAAGGTTGGCTTAAAGAGTGCGAAGACTTCTTCAATCAGTTTGAAAAGAACATGGTCGAGTTGGAAGGTCTGGTCACTGGCAATGAAATCTTCGAGGCACGCACCCAGGGCGTTGGCTATATCGACCAGCAGCAAGCGATTGCCTATGGTTTGACTGGCCCCATGCTCCGTGCGAGCGGTGTCAATTTTGACTTGCGCGTCAATCGTCCCTATATGGCTTATCGTGAAGTCCCTGTTAACACGCAAGTGCGCCAGGAGGGTGACTGCTACGCCCGCTATAGAGTACGCATACAGGAAATTTGGGAGAGTATTCGTCTCTGCCGCGTTGCGATGGATAAGATGCCGGGTGGGGCGATTGGGACACGTACTCCCATCGCTTTGCGCGTACCCCGTGGTGAAACGTACTTTGCCATTGAGAGCAGCAAAGGCGAGTTAGGCGTCTACTTTATTGGGGATGGCAGCGAATATCCCTGGCGTGCCAAATTGCGCGGCCCTTCCTTTGTCAACTTGCAAATCCTTCCGGAGTTGCTGCGCGGTCATAAAATGAGCGACGTGGTGGCAATTATGGGAAGCATTGACATCGTGTTGGGAGAGGTTGATCGGTAGTTGGTAAATAACCGCGAGTGCTGCCGACGTCAGCCGCGCTCGCGCCTGGAGTTAACACATGTATTATTCAAATGTACTGAGTGATCTAGGAAGCGATCTGTTCAACGGAATTTTTTCGTGGCAGTTCTTGCAGTTCCTCGTCGCATTTGTCTGCTTCTTTGGTTTTGTGCTAACAAGCGCCGTCATCTTGATCCTTGCCGAGCGCAAGGTCATGGGATGGATGCAGGACCGGCTTGGCCCGATGCATACCGGCCCGTGGGGGCTGTTGCAGACGGTAGCCGATGTCGGTAAATTGCTTTTAAAAGAAGATATTCACGCGGCGCAAACAGACAAAGCCCTGTTCATTCTGGCCCCATCTGTATTTATGGCCCCTGTCATCGCCGCTTTTGCCATCATCCCTTTCTCACCTTACATAGGCTTTCCGGGTACTGCTCTAGCCACCGGTATTGTCTACTATGTGGCGATGAGTTCCCTCGACGTCATCGGCGTCATTATGGCTGGCTGGAGTTCCAATAACAAATACTCTTTGATTGGTGGACTCCGTTCTGCTGCCCAGATGATCTCTTACGAGTTGCCATTGGTTCTGGCCCTTGTCAGCATCGTGATGTTTACCAGCGTCATGGCTGGGACGGGAAGCTATCCTGGCAATTTGAATATTGGTACTATCTCGATCAAAGAGTTGATGGACTTCCAGAATGTTTGGCCCCGCCATGGCGTGAATATTCCGATCTTGGATTTCCTTTTCCAGGGCTTTACTCCCTGGGCATGGTTCTTCCTGGTGCAGCCGTTGATGCTGGTCATCTATTACACCTGTGGTCTGGCGGAGACGAACCGTGCGCCCTTCGACTTGCCGGAGGCGGAGTCAGAATTGGTGGCGGGCTATCTCACCGAGTATAGTGGGATGCGCTGGGCCCTCTTCTTCTTGGGCGAATACGGCAATATGACCATCGTTTCCGCGATTGCTACCTACCTCTTCCTCGGCGGTTGGTCTGGCCCTGGCGTTGGTTACTTGACCGGACTGGGTTCGCCTGGCTGGGGTCTAGTCGGCAACTTGCTTGCTGTAGCTTACTTCGTAATCAAGGTCTACCTCCTCTGCTTCGTCTTCATCTGGGTACGCAGCACTTTGCCACGCTTGCGCTCCGATCAGTTGATGCAGTTCGCCTGGTTGATCCTGATTCCGGTAACGCTGGTCAATATCCTGGTCACTGGCCTGATCTACCTGATCATCAACAGTTTTGGACTTGGCGACTATACCAATCTGGTCTTCTTGATCGTAATTGGTAGTGTAAACTGGGCCATGTTCTTCGCCTTCATCTGGATTGTAGGACGGGCGACGAGTGCCACGACGCGGCGTGCTTCCGCGCCATCCATTCGCGCACGAGCACGCGCCAATGCCGTGGCACAGCTTCCTGAACGCGCCGGCGTGGCTGGTGGTCAATAACACTGACCTGATGCCCAGCCCGCCCGCATGATGCCCACAAGGGACATCACTACATGTAGTGATGTCCCTTGTGGGCAAGCAATACATTTCAAATAAGGCCAAAACCAAGGCGTATGAATACTCTGCTGGGAAATTCTGTCCGGATAAGTGGACAAGGCGAGACTGAAGGTGAACACATATTGATGCTAATCATGCCGTTAGTTCTCCTCGACAAAACTCATCTGTAGTGGTACACTTGTCCTACTACAGTAGTATTGGGGGAATAACGAATGGCAAAAATCTGGGATGACATGCTCAAACGCATGTTTAGCGCCAATCCACAGCACTTTCTGAACTGGCTGGCACCCAACGCGGTCTTGCTGCACGAACTCTCGTCCGAATTGAAAACGCAGACCCTCTCCGGTTTACAAGCCCAGCAACCCGAGGAAACGCGTGACCTCACAGCCGACCTGTTGTATGTTATACTATGGTATGACGTCAAGATCATCTTGCACATCGAGTTTCAACGGCGCGGCGACAAGGAGATGGGCAAGCGCTTGTGGCAATACAATACCACGGCTACCATCAATAAAGGCATGCCCGTCTATTCCGTGGTCATTTACCTGCGTAAAGATCGTAAGATTGAGGAACCGCCCTATATTGAGAAATTGCCAAATGGAAATCCGCTTCACATCTTCTTTTATGAAGCGATCAAGCTGTGGGAGTTACCCACCGAGGTGTTCTTGCAACCGGGCATGGAGGGTCTGTTACCCCTCGTGACGCTGACCCATGATGGCAAGCGGCGCGAGGTGGTCGATGAAATGATTCAGCATCTGGTTGCCAGCCACAACAACCATTTATTGTCGATGGCATACACCTTCGCTGCGCTGGTCTTTGACAAACCAGGTGAGCAGCAATGGCTGATTGAGAGGTTCGAGATGTACAAGAAAGACCTAGAAGAGTCTTGGGCATATCAAAGAATACTGAATGAAGGTCTTGAAAAAGGTCTTGAAAAAGGTCTTGAAAAAGGACAACGCGAGACACTTCGTGAGACGCTGGTTGGCTTTCTCCATGTCCGTTATCCCATGCTGGTTGAGCTGTCCCAGGAACAAATCAGGGGCATCAGTGAAATCAAGCGGCTCCAGGAGATCTTGAATACGGTCTTCTCCTTGCAGACGGCAGGGGAGGTCGAAGAATACCTGCTGTCGTTGCACGATGACGCCACAAAAAACTGAGCGCATTCTGTGAAAGAATGGTCGCTTACCCTCTGCACCACACAACACAGGGTTGGTGAATGATCTTCTGGGCAACCACTAGGGTCAATACATTTCAAATAAGGTTGCAGCAAGCGACCTTATTTGAAATGTATTACCTACAATCCGAATCAGGGCTAACTGGTAGAGCAGTAAAAGATATCAACCCCTTTTGATTCGAAAGGCGATACTGACTGGCTTAGCGGCGTTACCACCATCACATCAACCCCTGGTGCAGAGGCGAAAAACGCGACTTTGTAGGTCACATGCTTCGCATCCAGCAACTTGAGTAGTTGTGGGTGAGGCTCGTTGTGCCTGACAAAGACCAGAAAGCTTGGGCGAAATAAAGGCACTGAGTAACAGGGCAAACGTGAAGGAGATGTTGTTTGCTATGCTCCATGAGGAGCCACCTCTTCCCTTTCCACATCTCGCTGTTGCGACTGCCGCTTTTCACTGAGCAGCACGTACAAACAGCGACCACACGTTTTTTACTTCTTACTGTTGCGACTGTCGCCTTTCACTGAGCGGCACGTACAAGCAGTGACCACACTGATAGGAAGGGGGTTTGACCCATTCCGTAGTTGGCTCTTGTTCTACTAATTCAGTCGTGGGAACATCCATTGAGTCATCACTGGTGGCGAGGCGTTGCGTATAGAGCTTGCGATCATCGGAGGTCAAACAGCGGCCCGTGGCGAGTTCAAATTGCCAGCCATGCATAGTGCAGGTCAGAATACCATCTTCTATCTTGCCGAAGCGCGTCAGATCGGCTTTCAGGTGGGGACAACGGCGCTGGATGCGGTAGCCGTGGCTCTCCCAAAACTGGTGTTCCGGTGCTTGTTCCGCGTAATAGCCCTCGATATACTGGAGGCGTTCCGGTGTCAACCCTTTGAAGAAAATATAGATGTACTCGTTGTAGGGGCCTTTGCGCTGCGCCTTAAAGCGACACGAGAGGAAGAGATCGTTGATCCAGTCATCGACGTGGCGGATGATGCTGGATTCGACCAGTGCCGGGTCGATCTCGAATTTGTATTCCCACTCCTCACCCTGCCACGGATACACTTTGCGCTGCTGGAAATCGATAACGATCGCTTGCTCACCTAAATCCATTAAAAGGCGACCATTGACGCCGACACAGGTCAGATCGGCATCTTGCAAAAGCGGCTCGAACCAAGCACGCAACGACGAGAGGATATCCACCTGCCCACGGGGCCACGACGCTTTCGCCCCCTCAATGAGGGGACGTTGACGCGCCTGGTAGGCTTCCAGATACGCCCGTTTTTCCGTGAATATTGCCTGTACCTGCTCGTCGGGGAATGGATGCACGACGCTACAGGTGTCCTTACCGAAAGTAGCAACACTGCCAGGAATCATCAGACGACCATTATCCTTGCCGTGTGCTTGCATGTACTCCAGGAAAACCGTCTGGTCGGGGAACGTGTTCGTCTCGTCACGATGAAAATCATTGAAATGGAATAACTCTTCATCGAGGAAGCACGGCGGCCCAGCCGAGGGCACGATAAACGTGGCCCCAATTTGCTCAGCGTAGCGCAAAGCACGGGACATCTGATTCTCACGTTTTTTGCGACTCAAGGTCTGCATCATCTTCTCTGGGAACTGGTACACCATTGGATACCAGATAGCACCAGAGAACTGCAAGAAATGGGCATCAAAAGGGCCAAATTGGGTCAATATGTCCAGGTCGATGGGGCGCGAATCATTTTGATTAAAGATACATGTTTCACCGTCATTCACAATCAGGCTGGAGTCGCCCAGCGGGCCATCAATCGGCGCGGTCATAGCGACAATAGTGATACTGAGCCCATCCACCTCGACGGTCTGACAATTTTTCGTATAGATGAATTTTGTGAAGCCCAACTCACGTAACGCTTTTTCTAGTAGCCCTAAGGGATAATCTGGCAGGAGCACAGTGGCCTCTTTCCAGACATGCTCGCGCAGGAATTGGGGATCAAAATGATCATGGTGCAGATGTGACAAGTAAAGATAGGTCGGACGGCTCAATTTTTCAATATCCACTTCCTCATTGCTGGGAAATGGAAACCACGAGGCAAAGTAGGCCGTGTTGAACCATGGGTCGCAGAGGATGCTGCCCCGTTTGGTTTCAATGAACAGCCCAGCTTGACCAAGAAATGTTATATCCAAGGTATTCTCCCTATGAACTAGCTTGATAGGCAACGACGGGGTAGCTCAGCAGCTTACTAGCAACCAGGCTAAAGGCGTCAGGATCGCCACTGCACCAGACTTGTAGTGCGCCTTGCGGATAGCCGTCCACGTTGCCACGCCGTATCAATGTTTCAGCGTCCAATACGGCATGGGTACGACGTGCTATTGCGGCCCCACTATCAATAACGTGTACTTGATGGGCGGTAATGCGTTCAATATTGGGGCGCAGAGCAGGAAAATGCGTACAGCCCAGCACGATGACATCGACACCTTCCTTGAGAATAGGCTCTAGCGCAACTTTGACGATCTCATCCGTGCCAGGGGCGTCAAATTCACCTCGTTCAACGAGCGTCACCAGTTCGGGACAACCGACGGCGAAGACCTGAATGCCGCCCGCGAACTCATCGATGAGCTGCTGTAAATAAATCGCCTTAGCCGCCTGATTGGTAGCGGCTACACCAATACGTCCATTTTTTGTCGCGCGCGCTGCTGGTTTGACTGCTGGCACAACGCCGATAAAGGGGACGGAGAACGTAGCGCGCAATGTGGTGAGAGCCGCTTGGGAAGCAGTGTTGCAGCCGATGACGATCAGCTTTACCCCTTGTGCAAGCAAAAACTGGCAGGCGCGACAGGTTAATTCTATAATCTCGGCATCGCTGCGCGTGCCATAGGGGCAGTGTGCGGTATCGCCAAAATAGACAAACTGTTCTTGCGGTAGTTCTTGACGCAATGCCGAAAGAATGGTCAATCCGCCTGCCCCCGAATCAAACACTCCTATGGGAGCCTCTGTCTTTCCTGCGATAGCTACTCGTTCATAGTCGAAGCTATACTGGCTACGTTCGGCATCACGAGCAGGGTGAACACCCTGTGTTCCTGGTTTCTCTGAGGTCTCTGTGATATCATCTGAACTCGAATATATCATACGTTTTACTGTTACTTCACTCCACACTACGAAATTCATGTTGCTCACCGAAGACGCGACGCATTGCATCGCTGATCTCTCCTAGTGTAGCATATGCTTCAACCGCGTCAATGATCAATGGCAGCAGATTCTCTGTGCCTTCCGCGCCTCGTTGCAGAGCCGCGAGGACATTTTGGACGTTCTCGTTGTCGCGCCTCTGGCGCAGTTCTAGCAATTTCGCTATCTGACGCTCACCCAGCGCGGGATCAACGCGCAATAAGGCTGGCCTGATCTCGTCTTCTTGTACGTAGCGGTTCACCCCAACGACGATAGCCTCTTGCCTATCGAGTGCGTTTTGATATTCGTAGGCCACTTGCTCAATCTCTGCTTGCATGTAGCCGCGTTCGATAGCACGCACGCTACCGCCCAGGGCGTCGATCTGCTCAATATACGCCCATGCCTGCCGCTCAATCTCATTGGTCAGCGACTCGACATAATATGAGCCAGCCAATGGGTCTACCACGTCGGCTACGCCTGTCTCATCGGCCAAGATTTGCTGTGTACGCAAGGCGAGGCGTGCGGCGTCCTCGCTTGGTAGCGAAAGAGCCTCATCCTTGGAATTGGTATGGAGCGATTGCGTGCCGCCCAGGACTGCCGCCAGGGCCTGGTAGGCCGTGCGGACGATATTATTATCGGGTTGTTGGGCAGTGAGCGTCGAACCGGCTGTCTGCGTATGGAAGCGTAGCATCATTGAGCGCGGGTCCTGGGCATGGAATCGTTCGCGCATAATATGGGCCCACATGCGCCGTGCAGCACGGAATTTTGCCACTTCCTCAAACAGGTTATTGTGACTATTAAAGAAAAAGGAGAGTTGCCCGGCGAAACGATCAACATCCAGCCCTGCCTCTACCGCCGCCTGGACATAGCTAATCGCATTGGCGAGCGTGAACGCCACCTCTTGCACCGCGTTGGCACCCGCTTCACGCACATGGTAGCCACTGATACTGATGGTGTTCCAGCGCGGCAGGTGCTCACCACAATAGCGGAACATATCGGTGATGATGCGCATAGAATGCTGGGGAGGATAAATATACGTCCCGCGAGCAATATACTCTTTCAAGATATCGTTTTGCACAGTACCGGTTAGTTTGCTGACTGCTACCCCCTGTTTTTTGGCAACGGCGATATACAGAGCCAGCAAGATACTGGCGGTGGCATTGATGGTCATAGAGGTGCTGATGCGTTCGAGTGGGAGGCCATGGAAGAGCGTTTCCATGTCTTCCAGGCTGGAGATAGAGACCCCAACCTTGCCAACTTCGCCCTCCGCGATCGGGTTGTCGGCATCATAACCCATCTGTGTGGGAAGGTCAAAAGCCACGGAGAGACCAGTCGTACCCTGCGAGAGCAAGAAGTGGTAGCGTTTATTCGACTCTTCCGCGGAGGCAAAGCCGGCATACTGGCGCATCGTCCACGGTCGTGAGCGATACATCGCTGGATGTACACCCCTAGTATACGGGAATTCGCCGGGATAGCCCAATTTCTCGTGGGCAGCAAAATCTTGCAGGTCTTCCGCCGTCACCAGGTCAGGTACGACAATATCGGAGCTCGTGACGAACTTTTTCTTGCGCTCCGCTGTTCTCTCTTTGGCTTTACGGGCAGTCGTGGCACGCCACTGCTCAGCATCGCTACTGCTATCTTGTTCCATCTTATCCTCCCTATTCCACAGGCATTATAACATATGGAGGAAGGAGTGGAGATGCTGCGAGGATGCTTTGATATGCGAAGGAGCTGATTGGCCCAAACCTGACGCGCCCCAGCCTGACGCCCACAAGGGACGTCAGGCGTTTTCTTCTGATTCAAAAATTACATCTTCATACGCATTGACTACAGGGAAGCGTAGGCCCAGAGATGTTAATTCAACCTCATCATCAGCTTCAAACGCATCATACGTCCACTTTTTTTGCTCTTTCCGATAGAGCTCTATCCTCATGGAGCGTGAGTCTACAAGGAGGTATTCTTCAATAGAGGGGCACGCAAGGTAGTATTGAAGCTTTCTGCCACGGTCGTATGCCTCGGTGCTGGGGGAGAGGACTTCCACCACGAGGCGTGGCGATTGGATGTGATCAACAGTACCGCGATCACGCGGATTGCAACTTACAGTGACGTCAGGGTGGAAGTAGCGTTGCTCAGAGACGCGCACCTTCATGTCGGAGTTGTAAGCGCGGCATGGACCACCACGGAGGAAGCTTTTCAGGATAGCATACATATTTCCGCTAATCGTAGCGTGATTGGCACTGCCACTTGCCATCATGTACGCATAGACATCAAGATATTCGTAGCGCGTATCGGGATGTTTCTCTTCCAGTGCAAAGTAGTCTTTCACACTCATTGTCGGGACACGTTCTGATGCCATGGGCTTATTCCTTCTCTATAATGCACTGTTCTATTATACCATGGGTAGGTTTGCGGTCAATCCATCTCACGTAAGGCTCATTCCTTCCTTGGCGTAGGAGCGTCATAACCGAGTGCAGAGAGATATCCATAAAACGCAAAGCGGTAAAACCAGGTTGCCATTTGTTTGGGCGTATAGCTCTTTTCGCTCTCCAGCCACCAGACAATAGTGCCGATCAGGACATGTGAGAGTTGCATGCCAGGGAGTCCCTGAGGCATCGCTGGCTCAATCTGTTGACTGGGTTCCAGCTCTTGTTTCCACAATCTCTCGCGCTCAAGCATGAGTTTTATGGTGTGCTCACGCATCCTGGCTGCAAACCACGAACTGCCGTTTTTCCCTAGCAGGGCTCTGTACAGTCGGGCATGTTCAGCGAAATGTTCAAATAACTGGATCCAGATCTCTGGTGGGTTCTTCGTATCACTCTGACCAGTGTCTTTGTGGATGGGCTTCATATTCTCCACCAGGTGATTGGCTGTTTCCTCAAAGATCTTCGCCACCAGATCGTATTTATCCTGATAATGACGGTAGAACGTGGCTCGGTTGATCATGGCGCGTTCGGCAATATCGCCCACCGTGATGGCATCGAACCCTTTCTCTGTAATCAGTTCAATCATCGCTTCTTGTAAGAATTTATGGGTGCGCCGAATGCGCAGGTCTGTCTGTTCTTCGTGCGACATATTTCCCTCCGTGTTGCATACGTAACAAGAGACATGAATTGATGCTTGCTCAATGTTACAATCAGGGCTACACTGTCTATTGTAACAAGTTGTTGCAAAGGCATCAACCTGTCGCTATGCTAGAGAGAAAAAAGGAGAAATTTCTTATGAGAGTTTTCGTTACCGGCGCGTCCGGTTATGTAGGTTCCGCCGTTGTCAAGGAGCTGATCGAGGCGGGGCACCAGGTCCTCGGCCTGGCTCGCTCAGATGCAGCGGCTGCGCAGGTCGCTTCTGCTGGAGCGGATGTGCAGCGTGGCGCGCTCGATGATCTTGACAGCCTGCGCAGCGGAGCGGTTGCAGCGGACGGCGTGATTCATACCGCCTACAATCACGATTTTTCCGATTTTGCGAGGGCTGCCCTAACGGACCTGCGTGCCATCGAGACGATCGGAGCAGTGCTAGAGGGCTCTGGCAAGCCGTTCGTGGTCACCTCGGGAACATTGATGCTCACCTTTTTGCTCACGCCGGGGCGTCTCGGGACGGAGGAGGACGTAGCCGACGCCGGTTCGACCTTACCCCGGATCGCATCAGAGAACGCGGCGATCGCACTGGCAGAGCGCGGCGTGCGCTCGTCTGTCGTGCGACTGCCTCCGTCGGTGCATGGTGAGGGCGATCACGGTTTTGTCCCGACCCTCATCAGCGTTGCTCGCGCCAAGGGCGTGTCGGCTTACCCAGGCGATGGCTCCAATCGCTGGCCGGCAGTACACCGACTTGATGCGGCCCATCTGTTCCGCTTAGCGCTCGAGAAGGCACCAGCGGGATCAGTGCTGCACGCGGTCGCCGACGAAGGGGTGCCGGTGCGCGAGATCGCAGATGTCTTTGGCCGCCGCCTCAACGTTCCGGTCGTATCACTACCTGTCGAGGAAGCCAGCGAACACTTCGGCTTCCTTGGACAATTCTTCTCAATGGACAGTCCCGCATCGAGCGCATTGACCCAACAGCGCTTTGGGTGGCATGCCATGCAAGCCACTCTCCTGGCGGATCTCGACCAGGATTACTACTTCAAGAGCGAGGCGTGGTCCAAATATCGTTGACCGTTTCACTTGAAGCAACTGTTGTCAGGTCGCCCCTGATACGGCGAAAAATGAGTTTGAAAATGCAATCACGAGGAAGATACACATGACTGAGATACGTCAAGAACCCCTGGCTAAAGCACAGGGGCTTGCATCTAGCCATTGCGGGCTGACACCATAGGCACCTTGACTGATGCCCTTGAGATGTTTATCGCTGCGTTGATATCCGCGTTCAAGCAGAAACCGCATTGCTTACACTGGAAAGAAGATTGGCTTTGACGATTGGCTTTCTCACAATGCCCACACTGGCTAAAAGTGTCGTTGCGTCTCCTGCAACGCCGCTTCGTGTCCATCTATAGCGAGTTTGATGCTGACTGTTCTTATGAGTGCCTTGTTCATAGGAGAAGTCTACCAGAAAGGAACCCGTCTGTCAAGGGCGGCGTGCCTGTGGGCACCCTTTCATTCCTCCCCCGCATGAATGACGGGGGTTTCCTGAAAGGACCGTCTATGACTTGAATGCCTGGGATCGCCAGATTATCGAAGCGTTCCGTGCCAACGGGGGCAACGTTGGTGGTCAATTCGCTGGTGCCCCCTTACTTCTGCTGACGACGACGGGAGCAAAAAGTGGCGAACCTCGTATCAGCCCACTGGTCTATTTGTCCGAAGGCGGTCGCATCTACGTTTTCGCTGGCAATAGGGGCGCGCCAACCAATCCCGGTTGGTATCACAACCTGGTCGCGCATCCGGATGTGACGGTCGAGCTCGGCACGGAGAAGTTCGAGGCCAGAGCCACCGTCGTCGATAGCGCAGAGGGGGAGCGCCTCGGAAGCATCCAGGTATAGAAGATACCTGCTCTCGCTGAGCTTCAGGCGAAGATCACACGTAAGGTCCCCGCTGTTCTGCTGGAACGCAAAATGTAAAGAGAGCGCCTATTGCGATTTATCGGCTCGTCCCAGACTGCCGATAAATCGGCAATTGGCGCGCTAAAGCGGCCCCTACGCTGGTTTGAGGTGCTGTCATATGGCAGAGAGGACGACATAGGGAGGAGAATATGGTATGATCTAGGGGAAATTCATACTTCCAATACTAAGGAAACATTATGCGCAACATTCGCAACATACGTAATATTCGTATTGGCACCTCGATGGGGATCGCTCTGACTTTGTTGCTGGCGGGTTTGACGGTGCAGGCTACAGATAATCTGGCACTTTTTGGTCAGAACAGCGCTATGCCATTGATCATTGGCCTCGTTATGATCGCCGTTGGGATCACGTTCTTTCTGGTGCGGGGCTGGCTTAGCGAGAGTAAGAAAAAGAAAGCCTTACTCCCCACTAATCACGACTAGCACATCACCTTGATTAACCGTCTGGCCTTTGCTAACTTTGATCTCTTTCAGCGTGCCCGCCCTGGGGGCTGCCAGGTCATTTTCCATCTTCATGGCTTCCAGTACAATTACCGTCTGGCCGCGTTCGACCTTGCTACCGATCTCCAGGGGGACACCGATAACTAGGCCCGGCATAGGGGCGCGTACTTTGGCCTCACCACTATCAACGGCTGATTTGGCCGCACCAGCCAATGTCTTCTCGCGCTCATCTTCGACCTGCACCTCGAAGCGTTGTCCGGCAAAGAGAAGCTCATACGTTTGACTGCCACGCTCGTCGGGCTTGACGATCCGACGTGCAAATATTTCATAGGATTGGCCCGCGATGATGAAGCTAAAGCGGCCTCCCACGCCAATTTGCCCTTTAGCATCAGCGGCTAAGGGGGCAATGGCACGCCAATCGATTTTGTGGGAGACGTCCGCGATGGTGATCTCACGTTGCTCGGAATGCTCACCCGTCTCAATGCGGTATGACTGGTCTTGTATGGTAGCGATATAGGGCATCTGTTGGTACCTACCTCTTTTGCTGGGCTCTAGTGCATGAAAGCTTGCCTGTATTATAGCATAGGGAAGATTGCCAAGGAATAGATTCTTCGCCTGCGGGCTCAGAATGACAATCGGATTCTAACACTTTTCTAACACTTCTCCTACGCGGTTCTAACACAGCCTATGGCATACTTGTATATAGAGAAGTTGAACGGGTAATACTCAAAAGCACTTGAAGGCAAGGGGATATGCAGACAGAGAGCAATCAATTCCATGGTGACAATAGCAAAGCTCTGCCACGCAGTCAGCAACAGCCAATTCGCTGTGCTAACTGCGACATTGATATCCTCTGGCCCCCAACTCTCGTACAGGGGAAAACTTATTGCTGCACAGGCTGTGCCGCGGGTGGCCCCTGTAACTGCGACTATTCACTGTATCGTTCGACCAGCATTGCGGGAGTGATTTACTATCTTGACTGAGTACACGACGCAAGGAATAGATTCTTCGTCTGCGGACTCAGAATGACAATAGTAAAGGAAATGAACAAGCGTTACGCCCGTTTAGAAACACACATATCTCTGTATGTATTGAAAGGAAGTACACATCGTGGCAAAAATTCGTCCTGTTGGCGACCGTGTGGTCGTAAAGGCCGCGGCTAAAGAAGAAGTTACAAAGAGCGGTATCGTTATTCCTGACACGGCCAAAGAGAAGCCCCAGGAAGGGACCGTTATTGCTGTTGGCAGTGGTCGTCTCCTCGATAATGGCGACCGTGCGGCAATGGATGTACGCGAAGGTGATCGTGTTCTGTTCGCCAAGTATGGTGGGACAGAGTTCAAACTTGAAGGCGAAGAGTACCTGGTACTAAAAGAGAACGACATTCTCGCCATTATTGGCTAGTTACTGTTTCTACGATTGAAGGGAAGGAATACATTTCATGGCAAAACAACTGGTGTTCGACGAGGAAGCCCGTCGTTCCCTGAAAAGGGGTATTGATATTTTGGCAGGAGCTGTCAAGACGACGCTGGGACCAAAGGGCCGTAACGTCGCGCTGGACAAGAAGTTTGGCGCGCCTACCGTGACCCACGACGGTGTCACCGTTGCCAAAGAGATCCAGCTTGAAGACCCATTCGAGAATATGGGTGCGCAACTGCTCAAAGAGGCTGCCACCAAGACCAACGATGTCGCCGGTGATGGAACGACTACCGCGACCGTGCTGGCTCAGGCCATCGTGAACGAGGGTTTGAAAAACCTCGCTGCCGGTGCCAACCCCATGCAGCTCAAATATGGTATTGATCGAGGTGCCGAGGCCATCGTTGAGTATATCCGTTCCGTGGCTATTCCCGTCGATGGCAAAAAAGAGATTGCGCAGATCGCTTCTATCTCTGCCGCCGACGAGCAGATCGGTAATCTCATTGCCGATGTGATGGACCGCGTCGGTAAAGATGGCGTCATCACCGTTGAGGCCTCGCGCGGTATCAACTTTGAGACCGAGTATGTCGAAGGAATGCAAATCGACAAAGGCTACATCTCAGCATACTTCGTCTCCAACGCGGAGAAGATGGAAGCCTCTATCGAGAATCCCTACATCCTCATCACCGATAAGAAGATCAGCGCGGTACAGGATATTCTGCCTATCGTTGAGAAGATGGTGCAGCAGGGTCGCCGCGAAGTCGTCATCATTGCGGAAGATGTCGATGGTGAGGCTCTCGCCACGCTGGTCGTCAACAAACTGCGCGGTATCCTCAACGTCCTGGCAGTCAAGGCTCCTGGCTTTGGTGATCGCCGCAAAGACATGCTGCGTGACATCGCTGCCCTCACCGGCGGTCAAGTCATCAGTGAAGAGATGGGTCGCCGCCTGGATAGCGCAACCCTGGCTGATCTTGGTTCTGCCCGCCTGGTCATTTCGCACAAGGACGATACCACGATTGTAGAAGGTCATGGCGACTCCGAAGAGATTCAAGGCCGCATTCGTCAGATGAAGGCGCAGATCGAAGAGACCACCAGCGACTATGATCGTGAGAAGCTCCAGGAGCGTCTGGCGAAATTGTCCGGTGGTGTGGCCCTTATCCGCGTCGGTGCTGGCTCCGAGGTTGAGCAGAAGTACCGTCAGACGCGTGTTGAGGATGCGCTCTCCGCGACCCGTGCCGGTGTCGAAGAGGGTATGGTTCCGGGAGGTGGCGTGGCCCTGTTGAATGCCGTGAAGGCCCTCGACAACCTGAAGTTGACGGGTGATGCTGCGACCGGTGCCAACATCCTGCGTCGTGCCTTGGAAGAGCCTCTGCGCCAGCTTGCCATCAACGGTGGCCGCGACGGGTCCGTCGTCGTCGAAGGCGTACGACGCGCTCAGCTCGAGCATAAAAGTGATCGCTATGGCTACAACGTCCTCGATGACAAGTATGAGGATATGGTTGAGTCTGGTATTAT
The DNA here is from genome assembly GCA_038209195.1 of Ktedonobacterales bacterium. Classification (GTDB taxonomy): domain Bacteria; phylum Chloroflexota; class Ktedonobacteria; order Ktedonobacterales; family Ktedonobacteraceae; genus JBBQXY01. Next base: position 22,392 of record JBBQXY010000022.1, read on the forward strand.
CGACCCGGCTAAGGTTACTCGCTCTGCCTTGCAGAACGCGACCAGCATTGCCGCGATGATCCTGACCACCGAGGCCTTGATCACCGACCTTCCTGAAAAAGAGAAGTCGGCTGCCCCCGCGATGCCTGAGTACTAGGGGGATTGGCGAGGACGGGCCGATAAATCGGCGGCGGCGGCGATAAATCGCGCCCTACTTTTCCCCATAAAGGCTTGCAAACGAACATTGCCACCGCTAGCTAGCGGTGGCAATGTTCGTTTGATGGGTGAGGCCGGACGCCCACAATGGGCATCCCTACATATTAGGATGCCCCTACGCGGTAAATTTAAACGAGCCCAACATCTGGGAATAATACTTCGATACCGCCTCGTCGTAGACCGCGCTGGGTGCGAAGAAGAGAACATTGTAGTATATACTCTTGTACTTCACGGAAATGCTGGAGACACGGACAGTGGCACCGGTACTGTCTGAGTAGGTTGCGTCCAGTTCATCCCACGAGACACCGCCAATGGTGGTGGGTTGAGAAGTGCTGGTGAGCTGTTGCGGATTGGTGAGACTGTTCGCGCTGCCGAAGCCTTGCAGGTTGGCTTGATTCACCTCATTTGTACTGGTGACTTTGGTTGAATTGGTTGCCGAAAGCCGTCCGACACTGATGGCGGTCTGTAGTTGCTGGGGTGGATGGAAGCCAATAGCTGTATTGCCAGAGGTTGTGACGTTTGGCGCGTCTTCAAGCCAGTCAGAAGGATACTTCATGCTGACGCCCACCTGTGCGCTGGTGGCGGTCAGGAAACTGCTGGGCGTTGGCAGTGAACCCGTTGGGGTCGCAGGCGTTGCGGTGGCTGGATTACTCGTTGCTGGTGTTGGGGTCGCGGCTGTGATGGACTGGGCAGAGGTGCGCGGAGTTGCTCTGGTCGCGCTAGCTGAGAATTGGCCGTTGGCCCATAACGAGCCGAGCGTGATCCCCGCTCCCACCAGGGGAGTGAGCAACAGAAACGCGGCAATGACGAGAATGCTGCGCGTTGAACGTTTTTGTTTCGGGGCCAGCACAATTGTAGGTGCGTCCTCTTGGAGTTTTGTCCTGCCATAGGAAGGTATGTCTGCTGAGCTGGCAGGCCATGGTGGTGCGCCGACTGGCAAATAAGAAAAGGCCGCCGAACGGACGGTGGCTCCGCATTTCAAACAGTATGTCGCTGATTCGGGCAACGTAGTGCCGCACTGTGAGCAGGTCATCGTATTTTTCCCTCTATTCCTCAGTTTGTGTTTTGATTAAGCGACAATCAAATCGTACTACGCCATTCCGTCGCTCAGTGACAACTTTTATTACTTCTAGTGTAATCAACTCTCCTACTGAATACGGTATATCTATTTCATCCAGCACGCGGCACTCAAAATGCCGTGCAGGATCAACTGTATCCGCGATGACACAGCGCACATAAGGGTGATCCTCACCCTGAAATACGGTCGTCAAGCCAGGCTCTTTTTCCAGGAGGATTCCCGCTCGTGTCATGTAAGTAGATACTCCTCTATTGTATACGGTACGCGATACAAAATGGATAATGGCAATTTCTCTGCTGCCTATATTTATGCTTGTAATAGTAAAGAAGGTGAGCCAAATTGTCAACATTTAGCGAGGGCAATTTTACAAGGCGAGCCTACATTGCCGCGTGATACAATAGTGCGGGAACAAAAATAAGGAATAGATTCTTCGGCTGCGGCCTCAGAATGACAGATTGGAGAAGGAGTCACTATGGCAGTGAGACCAAAAATACTGGTAACGCAGAAAGTCCCTGATCCAGCGTATCCATTGCTGCAAGCGATTGGCGATGTGGAAGCGAATATGGAGGAGGGAATGATCTGGCCCTACGAGGAATTGCTCCGTAGGGGACCAGGTCACGATTATATTTACAGTTTACTGACCGATACTATTGATGCGCAATTCTTGGAAGCGTGTGCCGCGAGCAATCCGCGCCTGAAGATGGTGGCCAACATGGCGGTTGGTTTCAACAACATCGATGTGGAAACTGCGACACGGCTGGGTATCGCCGTCAGTAACACGCCTGGTGTCCTCTCCGACACCACGGCAGACCTGGCCTTTGCCCTTATGATGGCGACCGCACGGCGTATTCCAGAGGCGGAACGCTTCCTGCGTGCCGGAAAATATACTGGTTGGGGCCCGTTACTCTTTTGTGGGGCTGATATCCATCACTCGACCCTTGGTCTGGTAGGGGCGGGACGCATCGGCAAGCTCATGGCGCAGCGGGCCAGTGGCTTTGAGATGAACGTTGTCTACTATGATGTCCATCGCCTCCCACCTGAAGAGGAAGCCAAATACCATTTCACGTATTGCCCTTTAGATGAAGTGCTACAGCAGTCAGATTTCGTCAGCGTTCACACGCCCTACATGAAAGAGACACACCACCTGATCAGCACGCGCGAACTGCACTTGATGAAGCCCAGTGCTATCTTGATTAATACCGCTCGCGGACCCATTGTCGATGAGAAAGCATTGGTCAAAGCTCTACAGGACGGAACAATCGCTGGCGCTGGGCTGGATGTCTTCGAGGCTGAACCAGCCGTCGAGCCAGAGTTGTTGACGATGGAAAACGTAGTGTTGTTGCCCCATATTGCCAGTGCCTCACTCCAAACGCGCACACTGATGGCAACGATGGCAAGTGATAACATCGTCGCTCACTATAAAGGTGAACGTCCACCGAATATTCTCAACCCGGAAGTATTGTCGTAACTGAGGTTTTGAGCAATCAAGCACTAGGGCTCATGCATGTCGCTGAAAAGCGACATGCATGAGCCCTTTATTTTTTGATGGAGATATCTTTTCATATGTTATACTAAGCAAGCGAGACAACGAAACTTTGTACAACTGTTTGGAGGTGCCTTATGTCTTATGATCCAAATCAAGGTCAACAGTATGAACCACAGCAATACGGCCAACAACAACCCAATGCGCAGTCGCCTTATGAACCACAGCAATATGGTCAGCAGCCACCGCCGTACGGACAACAACAACCGGGATATGAGCAACAGCCACCACCGTATGGACAACAGCAGCCGGGATATGGTCAGCAGCCATATGGACAACAGCAAGCTTATGGACAGGCATACGCACAAGGGCAGCAACAGTATGCTGGAGTCGGAGTACGCTTTTTGGCTGTTCTCATTGACGGCATCGTCCTGGGAATCATCGGAGGTGTGCTCGGCTTCATCTTCCACAATGCAGGAGTAGGTGGAGGCATTGTAGGCATTGTAGCCATCTTATACTACATCGTGATGGAAGCCACCCAGGGGGCAACTTTAGGCAAAATGGCTTTGGGCTTGCGTGTGGTAAAGGTAGATGGCTCTCCGATTAGTTGGACTGAGTCAGTCATTCGCAACCTACTGCGTATTGTAGACGCCCTCTTTGTCTACCTTGTCGGAGCCATTTTCGTCTGGACGTCCCCGTTAAAGCAACGCCTGGGTGATCGCGCGGCAAACACCGTCGTCATTCGCAAACGCAGCTAAAGCTAGAGCCATTCCTACTTGTGTACGCTCGTAGCCTGTTTGATCGGTACTTCCACGTTTACTGTAGCTACAGGGGAAGGCGCAACAAATTTGAATGGTTTGATAAAACGACGGTGCAGGAGCATGGCCAGTGCTGGCCAACCATCTTTCCAGGGATTGAGTTTCTTCTCCTTGCGCGGTGTATAGCTGATCGGCACTTCCAGGATGGTGTAACCTGCCTGGAGAATGCAAGTGGTGATCTCTGGCTCGATCTCAAAGCGGCGTCCCTCCATCGGGAGAGCACTCGCCAGCACGCCGGGGATCAGCTTGTAGCATGTCTCCATATCGTGAATGTGAGAGCCAAACAATATATTCGTAGCACTTGTGAGGAAGCGGTTGCCCCAGCGCGTAGTAAATTTTTGCCCTGCCAGGTCACGATAGCCATACACTGCGACCTTACTGCTTTTCGCCTCTTCCCACTTGCGGACCAGTGCTGGAATGTCTTGTGGATCGTATTCCATGTCGGCATCCTGCACCGTTACTAAATCACCGCTGACTAATCCAAAGCCTGTTCGCAAACCCGCCCCTTTTCCTTGATTGACAGCGTGACGAATAAAACGATACGTCGCGAACGCTTCTTTTTGCCGCAATTCCTGTAAAATTTCCCAGGTGCGGTCAGTCGAGGCGTCATCCACCACGACTACCTCAAGATCAAGAGTAACCTGGGAAAGCGACTCAAGGACTTGAGCCACCGTAGCTTCTTCATTATAGACCGGGACAATGACCGAGACACGCATGTACCAATTCCTCGCTTCTCTCTGAGCTGTAAATATTTTGCATGGATCAGGCCGGTATTTCTTCGCACTCGCCCCTAAGCAACGCCAACACTATCTACATACGTTAATCAACGCAACAATGAACATGTAGTGATGTCCCTTGTGGGCATCAGGCAGTTTTCTAAAATATTGACTACATATAAGGAACGTACGGGAACTAGAAAAGCAACAAAGGCTTACTTCCAGAGCTGAATGGTACCATCTGTCAGCGCAACAACGAGAGCCGTACCAGTAAAATGCAGCCTACTGATCTGCCAGGGGTGGTACAGCTTCTGTGTGATACGCCCTTCATTGATAGACCATAGATCAATTACTCCTTCTGTCACTTCACTATCCTCGCGGGCAATAGCCAGCCATTGGGCATCGGGAGAGATAGCCATGCGTGCGCTCCCGCCCATAGTGTTGCAGGGTAGCTCACTGAATGCCCCCGTTGCTGTATCGTAGAGTCGTACTTTCTGCCCACCATAGGCCACGGCCAGCACATTAGCATTGCTGGTTACCGTGTAAGGTGGCGTGAAATCGGCACAACGACCCATCACTATCGATGCGGTGATTTGTGGTCGCGGTTGCGACTTTCCGCCAAAGCGAGTGCGAGTAGTGCGCACTTCGGCTGTACCCAGGTTCCAGCGTCGAGCTACCGCCATCTCATCTTTTTCTCCCGGAACGTGGGCACAGGAGAGCGTGCATAAGGTTTGCGCGTCCTCTGCTAGCGTGCGTAAGCGGATAGCCCAGAATTGTCGTTTCTCAATATCCTCTTCCGCACAAATGATCGGTGTCGTCAACTCGTCCCGTTGTGTTCCTATCACATGTTTGACAATATCAGTGGCCCGCACACCCAGTGCGCGTGGCCCAAGACCATCTTCGGGGAGCAGTGGCAGAGCCATGACGACTTCGCTCTGCCCATTCCCTGTTCGCGTAAGCACCATATCGAGCGAGTAGGGTGCCGAGACAGCACGCTGCAAGAGGCGGTGACTCCAGGCTAGCGAACCATCCTTGCTGCTCCACACATGCAGACCCAATCTGCCCCAACCAGCTAGTAATGTCCCGTCAGCGGAGAAGCGCAGTTCCTGAAGCGATTCAACTGTCAAAGCGGGATCAGACGCGAAGTGGGAAGAGCTTTCCTGCACCTTATCAGGGGGAGAGGTAATAGTGCTATGCCAGAGCAGTCCCTTGCCATCAAGTGAGCCAGCGGCGATGAGGGTATTATTGTCGAGGGAGACGCTACCAAGGGCCGAGATGACGCCAAGCGATGTGTGGAGTACCGGCCCGGCCCGTAATGGGCCTTTGGTGCTGAAAATACGCAGACCGGAAAACTCGATATCATCGGTCAAGTCAAATTTGCGTGCTCTGGGGCGAGCACGGCTCAAACCACCTTCGCGTAAATCAATCACGCCACCAATGATCGTATCATAGTTCAGGCGTTTTTCAGGATCACTCAAAACATCGTAGGCCCGATTTACGCGTTTCATCTGCACAGCACCCTCCGGCCCAGCCAGGTCTGGATGGTAATGCCGTGCCAGTTGACGGTAAGCTCGCTTGAGGGTATCGCTCTCGGCATCTATTGGTACGCCTAAAATGGCATAGTAATTATCGGGTGTGTCCATGCTCATAGTAAGAAAACGTCCTGCATACTCACAAAGATACAATGCGTGTGCGCTCGCGCTGATTATGTTGGGATAGACGACGCACCCCCCACATATACCACGTTGCAAAGGTGCGGTAGGGACGCCAAGCTTCTCCCCGTTCTTGCATCTCCTTGCGCGTTGGTCGTGCTGGCAAGCTATAAGCCTCGCGCACCCCTTCGACAAAGCCCAGATCATCAACCGGCAAAACGTCTGGCCGCCCAAACGAAAAGATCAAGATCATTTCTGCCGTCCAGCGTCCGATCCCTTTGACCGCGACTAGATTCGTAATCACATCCTCATCGTCTTGCTGTGATAAATCCTCCAGGCGCAATTGTCCACTGAGAACGCGCTCGGTCAGGTCGCGAATATAGCGTGCTTTGGGCGTCGAAAGTCCCGCCGCCCGCAGAGCATCATGGTCGAGTTGTTCCAGGGCTAGCGGAGTAATGAGGCCCTCTGACGTCGCCGCCCTCAACCGCGCCACAATGGCATCGGCAGCCTTAACAGAGATTTGTTGTGAGACAATGGCATCGACCAGCGTCTCGAAAATATTCGGATTGGGAGTCAGTGTGCAGGAGCCGACCCGCGCTATGGCACTGGCCATGATCGGATCAGTGCTAGCCAGGAAAGCCACGGCGGTACTGATCACCTCTGTCCAGGGGGTAATTGTGGTCATCGCTCTAAAAAATCTTTCTCTTGCTTGATCGGATTCGCTTGTCAAGTATAGCAGATGACCTGGGGTGTCCACAAGGGAAATCCTGATGGTAGTGTGGCTGAATTTTCCATTTTTCCCCACGTGTCGTACAATGCAAGAGAAACTATTATTTGGATCGGGTGTCCTGGGCTGGGCTACCAACTGGGAGATGAACATGACTGACCAACAACATACACATACCAACCGTCTCGCGCAGGAGACGAGTCCATACTTATTGCAACATGCGCACAATCCGGTCAATTGGTATCCATGGGGTGAGGAAGCTCTACAAAAAGCCAGAGCGGAAGATAAACCTATCCTGCTCAGTGTAGGCTACTCGGCCTGTCATTGGTGTCATGTCATGGAGCGCGAATCCTTCGAGAACGAAGAGACTGCCGAGCTGATGAATGCGCATTTTGTCTCCATCAAGGTAGATCGCGAGGAGCGACCGGATATCGATGCTATCTATATGCAGGCGGTACAGGCTCTCACCCAAGCGGGTGGCTGGCCCATGACCGTCTTTCTCACTCCTGATGGACGGCCTTTCTATGGTGGCACCTACTTCCCACCGCGTGACCGTCAGTATGGACGGGAACGCATGCCAGGCTTTCCACGTATCTTGCTGAGCATGGCTGATGCCTATGCCAATAACCGCGAGGCCGTAGAGGAACAGGCCAACCAACTTGCCGATTACCTGCGACAGCGCAGCAGCACCCCATTTCGCACAAAGGAGACTGCTGGCACTATCGCGCTGGACCTACTGAGTACGGTGAGCCGTGAACTGGGCAAAGGTTATGACGAGGTTCATGGTGGCTTTGGTAGGGCTCCCAAGTTTCCCAACACGATGTCATTGGAAATCCTCTTGCGCATCCACCAGCACCGTTTGGTGGGTGAGATCACCACTCCCGTTAAACGCGCTGAACTGGAGATGGTTGAGCAATCGCTGCAACATATGGCGCAGGGGGGTATTTACGATCAACTGGGGGGAGGCTTTCACCGTTATTCCGTCGATGCTGAATGGCTGGTGCCCCACTTTGAGAAGATGCTCTACGATAACGCTCTGCTCAGTCGGCTCTACCTGCACACGTACATGGTGACGGGCAACCCGTTCTATAGCCGTATCGTCGAGGAGACGTTGGACTATGTCGTGCGCGAAATGACTGCTCCCAACGGCGGCTTTTATTCGACACAGGATGCCGATAGCGAAGGCGAAGAGGGAAAATTCTTCACTTGGACATCGGCAGAGATCGAGTCCGCGCTGCTACACGAAGATGCACTACTCTTTATGCCGTATTACGATGTGACGGAGCAAGGTAATTTCGAGGGTAAGAATATTCTCCACGTCGATCAGGACGCCGAAATCGTCGCTGCGCAGGCAGAGGTCAGCCTGGAAACGCTGCAAGCCTCGCTCAAACGCAGCCGCGCCATGCTCTTTACGGTGCGTGAGAAGCGTGTCAAACCGGGGCGCGATGAGAAGATACTGACCTCCTGGAACGGGCTGATGCTACGCAGTTTCGCCGAAGCGGCTCGTTACTTGAGCCGTTCCGACTACTTGCAAGTGGCTGAGCGCAATGCCGCGTTCTTGTTGAGCGAACTGCGCCCCAATGGGCGGCTCCTGCGCACTTATAAGGACGGTCGCGCCCATCTGAACGGCTACCTGGAAGATTACACCTTCCTCGCTGATGGCCTGCTCGCGCTCTACGAGGCCAGTTTTGACCCGCGCTGGTTCATTGAAGCGCGTCGCTTGATGGACGAGGCCATTACCCTCTTTACCGATGAGCAGAACGGCGGCTTCTTTGACACGGGGAGCGACCACGAAGCCTTAATCAGCCGTCCCAAAGATATCATGGACAATGCTACGCCCGCTGGCAATAGCGTGGCAATCGACGTATTGTTGCGCCTGGCTGCGTTTACTGGGGATGATGCGTATCGCTTGCGAGCCGATGATTACTTGCAACCGCTCGTCGATATCATGGTGCAAAATCCGCAAGCCTTTGGCTATGCCCTCGGTGCGCTGGACTTCGCGCTAGCAGCGGTGAAGGAGTTTGCCATCCTGGGCGATCCGCGTGCCGCCGATACGCGAGCTTTATTAGAGGTGATTAATAACCGCTATCTGCCCAACAGTGTGCTAGCCTGTGCAGCACCGCAGGATAGCGCAGCGATCCAGGCCGTGCCGTTATTGGCTGATCGCTCCTTGAAAGAGGATGAGGAGGATGAGGCCACAGCGTATGTCTGCCAAAATTTCGCCTGCCTATCCCCCGTCAACACACCTGAGGAACTGACACAGATTCTATGAACGAGATTACCAGGGCGACCGCGAGGGTCGCCCCTACTATATTGCCTGTTATACGTGTATAGTAGGGGCGATCCCTTGTGGTCGCCCTAGCAGCTTATTCTTCAATAATCTGGAACGTATGCAACAGTTTCGCTGTTTTCCCAAGCGTGGCACTCGCGCCACAGTAGCGCGCTTCAGTCAAATCAATGGCACGTTTTACCGCGTCGGGTTGAATCGCGTGACCTGTAAAGATATGCTCTACCGTGATTTCTACAAATATTCTTGGATGTTCCTCTGTGCGGTCGCCGTGGACGCGCAGTTCGTACGCCTTGATATCCTGGCGTTTCTTTCTGAGAATCGAGAGGATATCCATACCCGCGCAGCTTGCTAGTGCGACCAGCAGCATCTCCATTGGTCGCGGACCTCTATCATCCCCGCCATTCTGTTCAGCCGCATCGAGCAATATATGATGACCGGAACCAGTGATCACATCGAAGCTCATGCCAGTTTGTAGCACGGCCTGTACCGACATTTCATGTGCCATAGTTATTATCCTTCTTTCCATTCATTGGCTGTAGGGGCCGGTTTACCGCGCCCACCGCCGATTTATCGGCCCGTGTCCACGTCGGATTCGCGCCGATAAATCGGCGGTGGCGGCGATAAATCGCGCCCTACTGGTTCAGCTACGAAAGCACTGCTCGTCCGTCGGCGACTATTGCCGCGTCGGTGCTTGCGATGACTGGATTCAGATCGAGCTCGTTAATTTCAGGGAAGGCCGCCAATAGCCATGCTGCCGCTTGCAGTGTCTTGGTCAAGGAGGCGATGTTGACGGCAGCGTGACCGCGAATGCCCTCTAATAGAGGATAGCCCTGCACCTCATGGATCATCGCTTGTAGTTCGTGCGCGGTCGTCGGCACCAGGCGGTAGGCGACATCGCGCAATACTTCTACAAAAACACCGCCCAATCCAAACATTACCAGTGGCCCAAACTCGCGATCACGCAAGCCACCAATGATGACTTCCTGACCGCTCACGAGTTCCTGCATACTGATGCCCAGGATATTGGCTGTCGGTTGTTTAGCGCGCACTGTCGCCAGCATCTCCTCATAGACCCTGCCAACCTCGGCTGGTAACACGCCTACGCGGACACCGCCAACATCCGACTTATGGCTAATGTCTGGCGAAACGATCTTGAGTACGCACGGGCCGCCTAATTCTGCTGCTGCGGCCTGGGCTTGCGCTGAGCTTGTACATAACGTTTCGTGCGTTACCCTGGCACCGTAGGCACTCAGGAGAGCTTTGACCTCGTTTTCCAGCAGCGTCGTGCGTCCCTGCGCACGAGCAGCAGCGATGATCATCCGCGCCTCCTCGAATGCAGCAGTGGGTGGGCTTTCTGGCTCACCTGCGTTTGACGCGTCGGAACTCGACGTACTGAGGCGGCGTGACGCGGCATATTTGGCGACGGCAGCAGTTGTACGCGCCGTGCGTTCTGGCCATTCGTAGACGGGGATACCAGCCTCCTGCAAAACTGCCTGGTTTTCGTCGCCTTCATTGCCGACGACCCAGCACACATAGGTCGGTTTGGCGATGCCTCGTGTTCGCTGATACGCCAGGACGGTATCGCGCACTTTCTCGACATTTTCGCTCATCAGGGCTGAGCGTTGCAGCAGGATGGGAATAATGATGTCAATCTCATCACAGTCATATAACGCCTCGATGCTGCCGCCGTACATAGCTGGAAAGCGCGACCAGAGTGGGGTAATGTCCACTGGATTGCGTGCACTGGCGTATGTTGGCAGTAAAGGAGCGATGCGATCCTGTGTCGCTGGCGGCAACTCAGGGACCTCTAGCCCGTACCGGATACACATATCCGTAATTTCGACTCCGGTGCCGCCTGAATTGGTGATGATTCCGACGCGGCGACCCGGCGGTAACGGCTGGCGGCTCAACGCTTCGGCGATATCAACCATTTCCAGCCCACTTTCCGCCAGGATGGCTCCAGCCTGGCGCACTGCCGTGACGAACGCTGTGGCATCTCCGGTCAACGCGGCAGTGTGGGAGGCGGCAGCGCGCTGACCAGCACTTGAACGTCCGGTTTTCGTAATCACGACAGGTTTGCGTTGCGCGGTACGGGCCAGGGCCTCGTAGAAGGCGCGTCCATTGCTCACCGATTCCAGGAATAGACACAGTACGCTTGTCTCGTCATCTTGCGCGAAATAGTCCAAAATCTCGTGATCGGTCAGATCGGCTTTGTTGCCATGCGAGAGGATTTTGGCGAAGCGCAGGTGTCGTTGCTGGGCCAGGCTCCAGATGGCCATGCCGTAAGCACCGCTCTGGGTGACGAGCGAAATGTTCCCTCCTTTGGGCGGAAGGCCAAAGCCCATCGAGGCATTGAGGCCGAGATTGCAGTTGTACAGGCCAAAACAGTTCGGGCCGATTAGGCGCACTCCACCAGCACGCGCCACTTCGAGCATCGCTTGCTGGCGAGCAAGACCCTCCTCACCGACTTCGGCAAAGCCGCCGCTGAGGACCAATGCCGTTTTGGCACCGGATTCCGCGCAATCGCGCATGGCCTGCACACAAGCCTCTGGCGGCAGTGCAATGACGGCTAAATCCACCGCCTGGGGAACATCTTGCAGACGTGCGTATGCTCGCAGGCCCATGACCTCGGCTTCCCCTGGGTTGATGGGATAGAGCGTGCCAGGGTAGCCATCCACCAGGTTTCGCATAAGGATGTAGCCCAGTTTGCTAGACTTTGCCGAGGCACCGACGAGTGCGATGCTTCGAGGATTGAATGCCGCTGCGCCCCAATCACTCCCATCAGTCCATTCAGTCATACAACCAGCTCCCTTCGCCTACAAACAGGGCGGGTTCGCCGCCTGTATGCAGAAAAATAACCGTCTCGTCGCGCTGAAATCGTCCGGCTCGCGTATGCGCAATAAATCCAGCCAGGGCTTTCCCGGTGTACGTTGGGTCGAGGAATATCCCTTCGCAGCGTGCCGCCAGACGTATGGCTGCCGCGCCCTCGGCGGTTGGAATGCCGTAACCGGGGCCGATAAAACCATCATGCACTATAACATCACGCGTTGCTAGGGTGCTGTCAAAGCCTAGTCGTTCGAGCGTCGTCTGGGCCAGTGCATATACCCGTGCCTCTACCTCATCAACCGCCCGACTCACGGTAAAGCCCTCGACGCGCCAGGGCAGTTGCAGCGCATGTACTCCTGCCAACAATCCGGCGTGCGTGCCGCACGAACCTGTAGCCAGTACAAGTGCGCTAGGCTCGATGCCCCGGTTTGTACATTGCTCAGCCAGTTCCTGTGCTGCCAGTACATAGCCGAGCGTGCCGAGAAAATTGGCTCCGCCGCGTGGGATGATATAGGGACGCCGCCCGGCTTCGCGCAGTTCAGCCGCGACGGTTTCGATGAAGCCATCGACCGTGGCGCGATTGGGGTCGTCGGTGAAACGCACTTCCGCGCCCAACATTCGCGTCAAGCGATAGTTGCCCTCCACTTCGCGCGGTCGTGTGCCTGAGTAGACCGCTACTATCGACAGCCCCATATGGACGGCGACCGCCGCCGTGGCGCGTACCGAGTTGGATTGCGGTCCGGCACCCGTGACGATGGTGTCGGCACCTTGCGCCAACGCGTCGGCAAGCAAGAATTCCAGGCCGCGTATTTTATTGCCACCAAAGCCGAAACCCGTTAAATCGTCGCGCTTAATCCACAGGCGTGGCCCCTCGATTGCTGCGGACAGGCGAGGTGCCTCTTTGAGCGGTGTCGGCAAAAATGCCAGGGAGATACGAGGAATGTTCTGCAAGTGCCCTCCCCCTGACGCCCACAAGGGGCGTCACTACATATTAGAGTGCGTCGCCTCTATCCAGCTTCATTGCTGTCCCTCCCCCTGACGCCCACAAGGGGCGTCACTACATATTAGAGTGCGTCGCCTCTATCCAGGTTCATTGCTGTCCCTCCCCCTGACGCCCACAAGGGGCGTCACTACATATTAGAGTGCATCGCCTCTATCCAGCTTCATTAAGGAATAGATTCTTCTGCTGCGGCCTCAGAATGACAGAGTGCTGTCAAAACCTGATCGACCATGGCTTCACATTGTCCAGTCTGTTGCTGATAGTCGAAAATCGCTGCTAGATCAGCTTGCGTGAGCTGTGCGCGAATCTGTGCATTGTCCAGTACGGCCTCCTTGAAGCTGCGGCCCGCGCCATGAGCAGCCATTGCTGTTTCGTACACGAGGGTATGTGCGCTCTGTTTGCCGATGCGCTCAGCCAGTGCCAGCATCACTGCTTCGGAAAGTATAAAGCCGCCCGTTGCTTCCAAGTTGGCACGCATGCGCTCCGTGTGGATAGCGAGGTTGCCTGTCAATGTGTCCAAAAGGGCCAACAACTTGCCCGACAACATGCATGTCTCGGCTATAATAGCCCATTCCACTTTCCAGGAGCGACCATCGCGTTCATGGTCGTGTACGAGGCTTTCGAGCATGAGCGCGGCATTGTGGCGAATGAGGCGCGCCAGCGTTCCCAGGTGCTCGGATATCTCCGGGTTGCGCTTATGCGGCATCGTGATACTGCCGACCGTGCCCGTCATCCAGCCTTCACTGACCTCGCCGATCTCAGCGCGTTGCAGGTTGTAGACCTCGTGTCCGATCTTATCACCCGTGGCGGCAATCAAGGCCAGCAGGTTGCACCATTCTGTCAGCGTATCACGAGAGGTGGTCCAAGAAATAGTTGGCGCGTTCAAGCCCAGCTTTGCCAGAAACTGCTTCTGCACATCAAGCGCACGTGTTCCGAGCGAAGAGAGGCTGCCCACTCCTCCGGCGAGTTGCCCGATGTCCAGGCGCGGCGCGATTTCTGCTAAACGCTGGCGATGCCGCCGAACCTCCATGGCCCAGATAGCGACCTTGAAACCGAAGGTGATGGGCAGACCAATTTGCCCGTGTGTGCGACCAGCCATGACTGTAGCGCGGTGCCTTTCTGCCAATTGCACGAGATTGGCTTCAATAGTTGCCAATTCATGCTTGACGATATCACGTACTTTTTGCAGGACAAGTGCCGTCCAGGTGTCGGTGATATCCTGCACGGTGGCACCGTAGTAAAGCCATTCGCCACTGTGAGCGGGACACTGCCGCTGCACTGCACGGATCAACCCAAGGGTAGAGTGGTTGGTCGCCTCAAAGCCACTGCGCACCTCTTCAAAAAAGCCGGCATCCAGTTCTATGCTGCGACAGGTCTGCGCAACGGACTGGGCGGCATCCACTGGAATCAGGCCAAATTCTGCCTGCGTTTCAGCCAGCACCGCCAGGATTTCCAACCACGAGCGCGTGCGACCCACATCATCGAACAGTGTACGAAGTGCGGATGTGCCCCACGAATTGCGATAAATCAGTGAATCTATCAGGTGGACGGCCATGGCATCTCCCCACAAAGCTCATTGGCGCGGCTCAATAGCATTTCCTCGGCAGTTACAATGTTGTTAGTCTTTTGCTCGCACCAGCTTGCGTGAGTTGTCAGGGTCGTGCGGCACTCATGTAGCATGGCAGAGAGCGGCTCTGGCGCGACGCCGCCAGCACTGCGACGTGCGGCTACGGCGGTCGCTGGATCGAGTGCTTGCAAGAACGCGGCCTCCGCGAGCTGTAAGGGGCGATTGAGGATCACTTGCGCGGCAGCATCCAGGTCAGCACTCGTGAGCTCGCTCATCTTGCGTTCATTGGTCGTGGCATCGCGTACCAGCTTTCCCACGATGCGATGCGCCGAGCGGAAATCAAGCCCGGTTTCGAGAGTAATGGTCTCTGCTAGATCCGTTGCCGTAGCAAACCCGGTCATGAGCCGGGCAGAGGCCATTTGTGTGTTGAAACGCAACCCAGCCAGCACTGCAGCCATCAGCGTTGCCACACCGCTAGCCATTTCCAGCGCACGCGGTACATCCCCATACGCGAAGATACGGTTATCGATCTGCCCGGAAGGGGTGCGACCAACCGTGGCGGAAGACATCAGTGTGCCTGTCAGTTCATTCGCGGCACCACGAATATAGTTCAACGCGTATGGATTCTTCTTCTGCGGCATAATCACGCTGGCGCGTGAATGCCCATCAGCAAGCTCAACGAGGTCAAATTCTGCCGTAGCGAAGATCTGTAAATCCTCTGCCAGCCTGTCCAGGTTGACGAGTGCTGAGACTACCGTCGACAACGTCTCGATAGGGCCGTCCGGTTGCCACATAGCGTCTCGAGCATGATGGGCTAAACCATCAAAGCCAAGCAGTGCTGCCAGGCAGGTACGATCTTGTGGTATGCGCGAACCGTTGACGCTGCCACAGCCAGCCGGACTGAGATTCGTGCGTGCGTAGAGTGCCTGAACGCGCTCCAGATCGCGCAAGACAGGATAGGTAAAACCCAGCAGGTAATGACCAAACGTGGTGGGTTGTGCTGGCTGCAAATACGTGTAGTCCGCCATCAGTGCAGCGCGATATTCTTCTGCTCGTTCGACCAGCACCGTTCCCACCTGAATGAGTGCCGAGGCAAATGCCAACAGGCGTGAGCGCACGATAATGCGGTAGCCAATGGTTGTCGATTCGCGCCGCGCTCGACCAGCCCCCAGCCATCCTATGGCTGAGGCTGGAGTATGCGCGGCTAACCAGGCTTCGCGATTCGTATAGAGATCACCCAATTCTGGCAGGGGGATGAAATCGCTGGGAGCTGCATGTAAGGCCAACAGGGCTTTCAATAGCCCCGCGCCCTCCTCCTTGGGGATGACGCCACCTTCAATGAGCATGACGGTGTGCGCCAGGTCTGCCTGGCTCATGCCAGAAAACAGGGCCAGTTGATCGGCGAGTTCACGCGCAAAGGCGGTTTGTACCAGTTCTTGTGCTGGCCCCGTTGCTAGTCGACTCCCAACGCCAAGCACTGAAACAGGCCGGACGCCCACAAGGGGCGTCCCTACATTATCTGGTTGGGTCATGCTCCTCCTGTTCCCGGACGCCCACAAGGGGCTTCCCTACATGTTGCATTGCGTTAGCAACACGAGACAGATTCTTCGCCCTTCGCTTCGCTCGAGGGCTTCGGCTACTGCGGCCTCAGAATGACAAGAAAAAAGCGGCCTCAGAATGACAATTTCAATCAGGAATGACAGTTTCAATCGCTTCGGGATACCACTGTTTGGTGCGTTCTAGCTCCTCTGCGATACGATAGAACGTCTCGAAGCGCAATCCGGCTCGCAGCGATTCCAACGCCAGAACCTCCGACGGGGGGATATTCCCAAGGCTGACGTTTGGCCCGAATTGTTGGATCAAGTATGCTTGTTGGTTCTTGAGCGGTGCCTCCCAGAGGAGGCGGTCAACCTGCGACCCCATGTGCTTGCTGATCTCAGCAACCGCCTCCGCACGCACCGTACCATTGTCGTCATAGATGCCTATGCCCTTCCCGGACTCACGCGATTCCATGGTAACCCATTCCGCGCCCCATTCCAGGTCTTGCAACGCTTGCTCGGCCAGTTCAAGGGCCGTAGGCTGCTGCTCCGGGTCTTTTTTGCCAACTTCGGTAATTGCTACCAGCCCGTGATCGAGCGCACAACGAATCACATTGCGTCTCCTGTGCAGGGGCAGCGGGATTGTACCGTCGGAGATTTCTACTGCACTAAAGCCGAGCATGTGCGCGTGTTGCATAAACGGGCGGCAGCTTCCTCGCACAATTGCCACCTCTAGTAAGGTTCCTCCTGGATAGGTCAGGATGCCGTAGGAGGTCAGCAGCAGCAGTTTGCGCTGTAATACTTCAGTGGCAACGAACGCTGACGTACCAAAGGTACACTTCCAGTGGTCGATCAGGTCGCCATACATCTCAAGCATGTCCGCGGTAACGGCGATACCATGTCCTTTGTCAATAACCATGGTGATACCGCTTTTCCGTGGCTGCTGTTCACGTTCGTCCATGAGACCTTCAATGACGTGCGCCCAGGCTCGTTCAGGCATACTCGACCTCCTCGGCCAGCTTCCGTAGCGCGGCCTCTACCATTGTGAGGTCTGCACCCCACGGTACAATCATCGTATTTTTATCCTGCTCGATATGCGTCTCGAGTAGGCAGCATTTCAAAAGCGTCATTTCGTTGCGTTCACCCGCTATGCGGCGTGGACACATTTCTACGCGCGGCGGCTCATCATGATAAAAGTGCCGATGGAATTGCAAACTGCGTTCGCACCCAATCATCGTCCAATCCTGACGCTCTGGTCGCTCATCCAGAAAATAGACCGGGGCGGACAGTTCATCTAAGCCACCTGAGCGACATGGCACGAGGTAGGCGGCTGGTTGCACGCTTGTCGCCAGCTCGCTCACCTCGATACGCTCCAGTTCGAGTAAAATGGGCGGTAAATCGGCATAGCTCAAGACATGTTTGGCCAGGCCGTATAATTTTGGCGGCTCCGGTGGGGCAACTTCAACGATCCGCACGACCAATGGACGCGGGTGGTGGATGAAGTTGACATGGTCATACAATCCCTCGACTACCAGCGTGCCCTCCGGCCCAATGCCCAGCTCGTGCGCGACCTGTGCCAACGAGGAGCGATTAGCGGGATCAGTGGCCGGACGTTCGACATATACGCAAGTATCGGGCAGGGCCAGCACCTCAACCGAGGTAATTTGCGAAAACAATGGTTCGCTTTCCGCCCGTGTAATCGCCACTACTGCCGTCTGCTTATCTTCGCCGCGCAGCACGATGAAATCGGTGCGGCGGTAGGCCTCGCGACCGAGGTACAGAGCAGTAATGGCGTCCACTGTCATTGGCCCGTTGTAGCGTTGTACGCTGACGCGGCGGTACGGCAACGGCACCAAATTTTGCACTGACCCCCATGTCTGTGTTTGTGAAAGGTCAATCATCGACTTTTCTCCTGGGCCAATACCTATAAATCGCGTAGTGTGTGTGAACCGGCACGCAAGCGAGAGAGTTGAATGAAGTGTTCAGGGTTGAGGAACAACTCGTTCATCTCACCCATCTCGTCGATGGTGATGCCGCCTGGTCGGCGCATCAGGTGATCGAGATATTGGAACGCGTCCTTCGCGCCAAAACCAACGTGGTGGAAACCAAGAATACGGCGACTGTCTCCATCCACCACGGCTTTCTGAAAGCCCGATAACTCTGGGTACATCATGGCGTACAACATCGTTCCCTCGGCACAGGGCAGGGGGATATCTGCCAGTGGCACACCCTTTGGCGGCATCTGAATGATGATGACGTTATCGTAGTGTTGCCTGGCTTCATCTTCCGATAGACCGACCCAGCTTATCTCATAGGTAGAATGCAGGAAGTCGGGGTAATCGGTCCAATCAAATTCATGGTATTCGCCCATTATATTGCGTGCAGCCGTGACACCACCTTTACGTGCTTTAAACATCTCCATCGGCGGGCCGATCAGGTCGCCTATGGCGAAGACGTTTGGAACGCTCGTGCGCATGCACTTATCTACCAGGATTTCTCCGCGTTCGCCAGTGGCAACACCTAGCACTTCGCGGTAATGATCGGAGCGCGGTCGTTCACCCGTCCCGATAAATGCGAAGTCGCAAGGCAATGTTTGTTCCGTACCATCCTGCATATCGCGTATGACGACGGCCCGCACGTTGCCATGATCGTCTCCCAGGATAGCCACCGGTTCTACACCTTCAAGTATCTGCATGCCGCGTTTGCGCATACCGTCTACAACATATTCACGTAAATCCGTGTCGATATGGTGCAGACTAGCCGTGCGCATGAGCGGTTTGCGCGCCACGATGGTGGTTGGGCAACCGGCTGCCTGAAAGTATGAGCCGTACTCGATTGCCACCTTAGAGCCGCCAATGATCACACAACGCTGTGGCTCGAAATCGAGATCCTCGATGAACGTGGCATAATCATAGACACCATGGAGTTCAATGCCCGGAATTTGCGGGAGAATAGTGGCTGCCCCGGTGCCTAATACCAGGTAATCGGCCTGAAAACGCTCACCCGCTACCTCTACGGTGTGGTTATCGATGACCGTTGCCGAGGCATTCAGAATATATTCGAGGTCAAGCTGCTCTTTGGATTGCCAATTCATAAAGGCGTGAGCGGTGCTGCGACCTGACTTGAAGAGTTGCACTAATTGCAGGATGGATGCGCGTAAGTTTGTGGCATCCGGGAACCACAGTTTGCCGGAAAACCAGCGCATCAGGTCGAGCTCACGTGCCGCTTCCGAGAAAAGATGGTGCGGCACACAAGCTTGATGGGGGCAACTGCCCCCCAGGAAGGGCCAGCGATCAACGATGAGTTGTCGTCCTCCCATGGCACGAAGATAACCTGAGCCAAAACGACCACCTGCGCCCCCACCGACGAAAATAGCATCGAACTTTCTCGTGTCGTCGCGGTGAACGTTGATGATCGGATCGCTCCGCTCCATATACTCATCAATCAGACCTGTCCATTGCTTGTTGGTAGTTTGGGTAAGCGTGATATCCACAGAAACCTCCTCCTTGGAATAGATTCTTCGGCTGCGGCCTCAGAATGACAATGAGGGTGCGGCCTCAGAATGACAATTTGGAATTTCAGAGACTGTAGCGGCGGGCCAAATCCGTCTCTTTGAACTCTTGCTGATGCGTACACAGCGCATCAAAGCGCCGTATGAGCGCGACATCTTCACGAGTGGGCAGCGGTACAATATCCACGTCCGGCGCGATTACCGGCTCAAATTCTGTGTTGTCGAGCACATCCTGGATGCTTGTATCCGGGTACAGCGCACGCAGGCGTAAGACGTGCGTGTCCGGATCAAAATCGAAGACGCCTAATTCGGTCACGACCCAATCTGGTCCACCGCCGCGCAGGCCCAGCGCGGCACGAGTGATGCCATCACGGGTGGCATGACCGATGGAGGAAATAAAATCAATGTCTTTGACAAAGCGGAACTGACGTTTACCCGCCTTGTTGACCGCCGCACGATGTCCTGTTGTCCAGATAGTGACGTGCTGCACATCGCCCGACAGGTTACAACCACCACCGCTACCGGGCAACTTGACTCGCAGAGCCACCTTGTCCGGGGGACGGGAAATAGGGCTGCCAATCGACATGACATTCAAGTTGCCATAGCGATCAACCTGCACACCGGAGAGGAACATACGCCCCATATCGCCACGAGCCGCCATGTCAAATAAGTCGCTAATGCCGAGCGACATGACACTGCCTCGCTCAAGCACCCAGTCATTGGAGGTCGGTGGTAAAAACGGCGGTTCCGGGTTGACGCTATAGGTAGCACCCTCGATATGCACCATATGCGGTGCGTGGCTGCGTTTAGCCAGCAGCATAGCCAGGGTTGGTACAGGAGAGGCATAACCGTGAAAAACGAGTTCACCATCCTGAATGGTACGTGCGACCTGATAGATCATCACCTCGGGCAAGCTCGCATAAGTAATCTCGGTGTCAATCATGCGATGGCTCCTTCGGGCGTTGTGAATAGTACACGCCATGCCTCATCGCTGTCTTTCCAACTTTCCAGTGCCCGGCGTTTGGTTATGCCGCCGACGCGCTCAAGATAGTCGTCGTGCGTGCTGGGTTCGTACACATAGGGTACGAGGTATTCACGTGCAAACGCCTCTGCTCCCGCCTGAGCTGTGCGGTAGTATTCCGCCATATGTGCGCGGTCGTATGTATAAAAAGGATAGCACGATGTTGGATGCGCACCATAGGGAACCTCGACAACAGCTTCGACCCAGAAATAGGGGACATTGGGCTGCATGCTGCGCAGTTCGTCCGTCGGCAACAACTGCTCAACGGTCGCAATGACGTGTTTGGAGGCGCGAATGAAGAGCATATCCGCCACAAGCGGAGGTAAAATTTTCAGATTGCCGTGGATGTCACCATACTGAGCGTGGATAATCGCCACATCGGGGGAGAGCGCGGGCACCAGCACGAGGGGCAGACCGGTAAATGGGCAGGTCATCGTCTTGTATTCTGTATGCAGTTGTAAAAAGTCGGTGCCCTGGATGCTGCGTACTGGCAGAAATGGCACACCGAACTCTGCCGCCCGTAATTGTTGAATGAGCGTATGACAGCAGGTATCATACACCGTGGTGAGGTTTTCCTGGCAAGCACGCCGGAAGTTTGGGGCCATGCCGAAATCCTGCTCAAAGCCAACGTATGATTCCTCTACAATGCTGACTGCGTTCGCGCCACACAGCAAATCCACATCCACGCCGTGTGCTGTTCCGACAACATGCAGGTCACGCCTTCCCTGCCGTATCAGTTCGCGCAGGAAAGCCATCGGCTCGCGCCAGGCCAGACCGCCGCCGACCGCGATAGTCATGCCATCCTGCACAATGTTCGCCGCTTCCGCCAGTGAAAGCTGTTTCTGTTCCGCAGTAAAGATCGACATAGCTTGTCCCTCTATACTTTATTTGACCATCCAGCCGCCATCGATTACTAACATGTGACCAGTGACATAATCGGCCTCATCCGAGGCAAGGTAGACCGCCGCCGAGGCGATGTCCCCGGGCTGACCGACGCGACCCGAAGGTATCATGTCTAATACTTGCTGGCGCAGTTCTGGAATGTCCAGCCGCCAACGCGTCATCTCAGTTTCAACCATTCCCGGACAGATCGCATTGGCGCGAATGTGGTTGGACGCGTAATCCAAGGCCAGTGAACGGGTGAAGGCGATAACACCACCCTTTGAGGCATCGTAAGCGGCCCGTGCCGGAAAAGGCACAAAGCCGGCTACCGATGCGATATTGACAATCGTGCCTCCGCCTTGCGTCAACATCTGCCGAATGGCGGCACTGGCTACGCGAAACACGCCAGTCAAATTGACCGCCATCACGCGATCCCATTCTTCATCGGGCGTCAGGTGGGCAACGGTGGCCTCGCGTGAGCCCGTGATACCAGCGTTGTTCACGACAATGTCCAGTCGTCCCCAACTTTCGACTGCCGCTTGCACCATGCGGTCAGCATCAGCACGTATCGATACATCACCCACGACGGCAATGGAGGTGCCATCAGCCTCCGCGATCATCTGCGCTGTAGCCTGCAACCCAGCCTCTGAAACATCACTGAGCACGAGAGATACTCCTTCGGTCGCATAGCGGCAAGCGATGGCGCGTCCAATGCCGGAACCTGCGCCCGTAACCAGGCCAATTTTGTGCGCTAGACGCATTTTCAAGACCCTCTTTCTTAAGGAATAGATAAGGAATAGATTCTTCGCCCTTCGCTTCGCTCGAGGGCTTCGGCTACTGCGGCCTCAGAATGACAAGTGAAAGGGCGTCAGAATGACAATTGAAAGGGCGTCAGGCGTCAGGGTTCATTACCACCAATCGTAACTCGGTCATCTCCTCGATAGCATAGCGTGGGCCTTCACGTCCCATCCCACTACGCTTCACGCCGCCATAGGGCATCTGACCAGCACGATAGAACGAGGTATCGTTAATCATCACGCCCCCAACCCGCAAGCTGCGACCAGCAGCCAGCGCGACTGAGAGTGAACTGGTGAATATACCAGCTTGCAAACCAAAGTCAGAGTCATTCGCCATGCGAAAAGCCTCATCAAGCGTCTCATACGTTTGTACCGAGACGATGGGGGCAAAAGTTTCCTGGCATACCACACGCATCCGCGGCTGCACATTCGTCAGTACCGCTGGCGTCAGATAGGGGCCATTGCGCTGACCACCTGCTAATAGTGTCGCGCCCGCAGCAACCGCCTCTTGTATCCACGTCTCTGCTCGCCTGGCCTCGCCTTCGCTGATCAGCGGCCCGATGTCGGTGGTATTTTCCTTCGGGTCTCCCACTTTCAAGCCCTGCGCCACCTCCACGAGTTTGGCGGTAAATTCCTCGGCTACTGCGCGCTGCACCAGAATGCGTTGTACGGAAAGACAGACTTGCCCGGCATACGAGAAGCCCTTCAAGGCGCATTGCGTCGCAGCTTTGGCAACATTCGCGTCTGCATGGACAATTACTGCCGCGTTGGAACCAAGTTCCAATGTGCAACGGCGCAGCCCAATCGTGCGCTTGAGTGTTTCACCGACAGGCACCGAGCCGGTAAAGGTATAGAAGCCAATCCGTGTGTCGTTTAAAAGGGCATTGCCGACGCTATCGCCAGGCCCGACAACGAGATTGAGCCACCCTGCTGGTAATCCGGCATCGGTCAGGATTGCGCAAAGTTTGGCTGCCACGATGGGGGTGTAAGAAGCGGGTTTGAGGACGACGGCATTGCCTGCCGCCAGCGCAGGGGCGACCTTATGCGCTACCATATTGATAGGAAAATTAAAAGGGGTAATGGCGCAAACAACGCCAACGGGGACGCGCATGGTGAAAGCGAGGCGATTCTCCGAGCCAGGAGTAGCTTCCAGCGGTACCATTTCGCCGTGGATGCGCTTTGCCTCCTCCGCGGCCCAAGTGAACGTATCGGCCGCCCTCTCGGCCTCCGCCAGTGCGTCGCGCAATGGCTTACCAGCTTCGTAGGCCATCGTCCGTGCCAAGTCGTCGATGCGCGCACGGATCAGTCCAGCCGCTCGTGTCAAAATATCGTAGCGTTGCGTGACTGTGAGTGGCTTCTGCGCAAAGGCCTGGCTTGCCGCTGCCACCGCTGCCACCACCTCCCTTTGCCCTGCGTGGCTGATGGTTGCCCAAGGCATGCCACTGGCTTTATCCGTGACTGTTAGTTGCTCGCTCGTGTTCCAGGCTTCACCATTAATCCACAATGAATAATGATCCATAGCTGCCATCCATATCTGCAATGTGAACAAAACTAGCGATCAAATCAATAGGGGTTGATGTATCGTGACTTCGCCCCCATGTCTAAGTTATTCTTTACTGCTCTTTAGTATACTGACTTTCAGCGAAAAGTCAATATTTGTGCTAAAAATTGCAAATTTTTGGCGTTGACAGACCTTTTTTTGCATGGTATGGGTGCATATTTACATCAATCAACCCTTTTGCTTATCTTTGTTCATCACTACTAACAAGGAATGGCAGTAGGGATAATAAATGCGCGCCACCGAAGTGGCGCGCGAACCTAACAAATCTTAGGAATATTCTATCATTATGCCATGCCGTAGAAGCCGGGCACGCGCCCACTGGCTACGAGGATCGACGGATGGGTCAGCAAAGCCTCGAGTATCAGGTCGCCACTAAAACGTTTTAGATCGTACTGGCAGACGATAGTCACCGCTGGATACTTATCGACGATCGGATTGAGCTGATCCTCATACGTCATCATCTCCTCGGCACCGGGAGTACCTTGTAGCGACCACGTCATTTCACCAGTCAGAAAAACACGCTTGTGTCCCGCTTCCACCGCACTCACAATGGCTGTTTCGACAAAGTCTAACATCCGTTGTGCATCAAATTTACCTGGCAACAGATACGATTGTGTGGGGGGTAATACTCGTAACAGGCCACGCGCAATGAGCTTATCTAGTGGCAATCCCTCGGCATGCAAGCGTTGCATCAACTGTTCCGTTGAAGTGCTATGATGGAGATAGATCGTCGGTGCGCCAGCACTCAAGTAATCGACCAGGTACGGGCGAATCAATTGCCATTGCTCTTCCTGGTTGCGAAAAAACAAACTGATATGCCGCTCGGTATAATCCATTGCGTTATTACCGACGGCTTCAATTTCATCTACCGTCTGCTCTAGCTGGATGTCCTCAGATGGCATGAAAGCAATTAAATCCTCAATCAAGAAACGTCGTTCATTGCGTCCACCGACGCGAAAACAGCGTAATTTTCCGCTGTTCGTCCAACGCCGCAGCGAAACTTCACTGACATGAAGAAAATCCGCTGCCTCGCTGATTGTTAAAAATCTCTGTTTGTTCTGCATGTACTCGCTTATCTGTATGAATGCTGCACTTTATTGCTCTTTATTGTACACTTTAGTCGATTTCATGTCAAGTTTTTATCTTTTCTGGCATCCACTTATATCGCGCCGACTGAGTCGGCGCGATATAAGTGGATGCCAGTTTCTTCCGAAAACGTCTGCATATTTTCAAAGGTAAACAAAGATAAGCATGCTACGCGTTTATCCATAGTTCTAGCCTAAAATACCGCCAATATTTACCTGTTAAACCAACATTTTATTTTTTTATTCAAAATGCTTGACAACCATCTATGTTATGCTTACACTAAAGAGTAGCAATGATAAGCATTGTTAAATCTTTCCCAGGACTCCCAGGTCTCGTTGCTTTCTCACGGTAAATGATAAACATATCGGCTGTGAGAAAAGATTGCCACGAAAACTTTCTTTCTATCAAACCAGATGCACAACATGCACAAACGAAAGGAGGGATGCGTAACTTAGGCCTATTTCGATCCTCATCTTCTGGCGTCCATTGGTAAACCCTTGCCATTCGCGCACGGTTGTGTGCCCGCGACAAATTATTGACAATAATGTGGTTCTCAATGATGTGGTTCACGTTGTTCTCAAGGAGGGAACTATGAAGATTCGTGGTCAAGAAATATTACTGCCAACCAGTATGGTCGGTAACTACCCTAACCCCCGCTGGTGGGACGCCTATTTTGCTCGCACCTGGACTGGCGATCAGCGCCCCCCTGACTCCCTCGAACGCGAAGCGTTAGAAGACGTTGTGCTTGCACTCGCGCATGACCAGGAAATGGCTGGACTGGACATTATCACTGATGGACGTGTGCATGCCGATAACTATGGCGACCAGGCCGTATATTACTACTACCAGCGCCTGGGCTATGATCTCAAAGGCGGCTATTTAGGCTTTCCCATTTACAGTCGTCTGCATGCTGGCACAGTGACGCAGAAAATCAGACGACACGGGGCAATGATGGTCGAACAGGCCAAAGCCCTCGTCCGCGCTACCAACAGGCCGACGAAAGTTCAGTATACCGGCCTTCAAGTGCTGGCCCAGGCCACCAATGACTTGTATTACAAGTCCAGCCATGACCGCGCTATGGATATTGCCAAAGCCATCAACGAAGACATCCTCGAAGTCGATGCTCTGGGTGTCGATTTCATTCAACTTGACGAGTTCACCTGGCCTTATGGCTTCGAAGACTATGCCATCGAGGCATTCAACCGCGCCGTCGAAGGTGTTAAACACGCCAAAATCATCTGCCACGTCTGCTGGGGCAACTGGGGCGGCACGCCAGCCTATATGCCAGACAACACAGCCCAACCTGGGGAAATTTTTGACCTCACGCAGCGCAAAGGCCCAACCCCCGGCGACAGCACCTTTGTCATCCCGAAGGCTTACGAAGCCAAAATGGACGTGCTGAACCTGGAAGTTGGTGGGCGCAGACGCGACCAGAGCGGCTTGAAGATACTCAAGCAGCATCCACTGCCCGCGCATATGCAATTCTGGGCAGGCGTGATCGATGTGAAGAGCACCATCACTGAGACCGCCGAAGAAGTGGCAGACCGCATTCGCGAGGTTCTCCAGTACGTTCCCGCGGAACAACTGGGCCTGACGACTGACTGTGGCCTGATCTTGCTCCAACGCTACATTGCCATCGATAAGCTCCATGCCCTCGCGGCTGGCGCACAGATCGTCCGCAACGAACTGGCCCGCAAGCCTGTTACCGCGTAGTGACAGGCTTGTCAGGCACGATTGTCCCTAACCAGCAGTTAGGGACAATCGTGCCTGACAAATTATCTATCTGGGAGATGTGCAATGCCTATTCTGTCCATCGCATGCCCGAATTGTGGGCACCGTTTCCAGGGTCTCGTTCTGGAAGGAACCCGCCCGCCGCAAGAATGGGTCTGCTCAAAATGCGGCTCCCGTCAGGCGGAGGTGGATCGCAGCCAGAAGCCAGTGCTCCATCCCTGGGAAAAAGAAGGGGGACATGGCATAGGGCTTTGTCCCTGTTGCTCTTAAACGTTTGGTGTGAATTAGAAAAGAGAGGAAGAGTTTGAAAAGAAAGGTAAAAGGAACCTATAGTTAGCATATCCAGAACTTTTCGAAGAAAAGGAGCTAACATGATAGATCTTGATACCTTTCTGACGACACTG